>JAUXIP010000169.1 GCA_030620935.1 Deltaproteobacteria bacterium
AACGTGATCGTCTTTCTCCTCTTTTTCTTCGTAAACTCCCCAGACGACATGGCTCGGGCTCACTTGGGTCAGAAGCGAGTGACGCCGGAGCAGATCGATCGATGGAAGCGGGAACACTCTTTGGATCTCCCTTATTTCTACAACGCCGGCTGGCGCAGGCTGGGATCACTTTCCGCCACCGCGCCTGTAAGCAAAACGGAGTTTCTTACAGCAGGAGAAGGGAATTACGTCCTTGTGGTGGAGGCTCCGGAGGCCAAGCAAGCGGCGCAAAGCCGAGTCCTGCGTATTCGTTCTTCACAGCCGGACCGGCTCATTCTTCCGAGCGGCTTTGATGCGGAGGGGAAAGTAACCCTTCCTGCCGAGTCTAAGACCCGCCGTTTTTCGATTCGCGTTACCGCGCCGGCTACGGAGGAAAAAGAGCCGCCGTCGCTTCTAGTCGCCCTTGAATTGGAATCCCCTGCACCGACCCATCGGGTCGTCTTAAAATATAAAGGAGACATCGCCTTTCTCTCACGGTTTACCCAGACGGTCTTTTTCCAGCGCTCCATGAAGATGCTCTTCTTCCATTACGGCAAATCGGATGATGGCAAAGACATCGGCAGGGAAATCTTCAAGCGCATCGGGCCGAGCATGAGCATCACTGTTCCCGCTTTTGTGTTGGGTTTGCTGATCAATATTTTTTTCGCCATGGTCTCCGCTTTTTACCGGGGAACTTATGTGGACTACTGGGGGGTCAGCCTTTGCGTCCTGTTGATGTCCATCTCTTTCCTCTTCTACATCATGGGAGGGCAAGTGATTTTCGGAAAACTGCTGCGCCTGGTCCCGATCTCGGGTTTTGACTATGGAGCGCACTCTCTTAAATTCATTGCCCTTCCTGTAGTCATTGCCCTCGTGGCAGGAATGGGAGGAACCATTCGATTTTATCGGACCATCTTCCTGGAAGAGATCAACAAGGACTACGTCCGGACCGCCCGTGCGAAAGGCTTGCCTGAAGGGACTGTCCTCTTTGTCCATGCCCTGAAGAACGCGATGATCCCGATCCTGACCGGTATTGTCGTGAACCTGCCTTTTCTCTTCGCGGGAAGTCTCCTCCTCGAATCTTTTTTCTCTATCCCCGGCATGGGCTCTTTTATGCTCGACGCCATCCAGCGCCAGGACTTTGCCGTGGTCCAGGCGATGGTCTCATTAGGATCGTTTCTTTACGTTATCGGGCTTCTCATGACCGATATCAGTTACACGCTGGTCGATCCGCGCGTGCGTTTGGAGTAAGGAGTGAGCGGATTTCTACAACAACTGTGGGTAACGTTAGGAATTAAGCCTGTCTTTCTCTGGAGCGACATCCTGGTCTACACCCTCTTGATTGGAGGCGGCCTTTGGCTCCGGTGGGCTTTACGTCAGGAATATTGGCGTGTGGCCCTGCGCCAAGTGGTCTCGAGCCGGACAGCAATGATCAGCCTCGGCGTTCTCTGCATCTACGCTGCGGTGGGATTTTTAGACACGCTCCATTTCAGATTTACCTCGCCGGAGAATCCCGCGGGGGAGAAAATCCAGAGCGTGCTCGATGTGGTCTGCAGGCCTCTGATCGAACGCACGGAAAAAAGCTATTCGGCTCCGTTTGCCGTGCACCTTTACACCAAGGAGACCATTGTGACTCCGGCCGGCCGGAGACTCCGGGAATATCCCCGTTTGCGTTACGGGGGAAGCCACCTGACAGATCCCGCCGAGAGGTGGCCGGATGTTCAGCAAAGAATCCTGAAGGGTCTCGGCTGGGGCCTAGGGATCGGGGCCGGTTTCCTTGTCATTTTCATGGCTCTGACGGTTCTAGTTCGGGGACGCTCGTTTTCAGGAAACCCGAAGGGACTTTCCACTTTGGTTCGCCGGGGAGCCTGGGTGGCAGGCTTTGTGACGGTCTTTGCAATCTTGATTGCCGAAGCAGTCATCCTCAGCGAAGGCTATCATATTCTAGGGACGGATAAGACCGGGCAGGATGTGTTTTATACGGCATTGAAGAGTATCCGGATAGGACTGATCATAGGCACCCTGACGACGTTTATTGTTACCCCTTTTGCGATCCTATTTGGCATCATGGCCGGCTACTTGGGCGGATGGGTGGACGATGTCATTCAGTACGTTTACACCACCCTTTCTTCGATCCCCGACATCCTGCTGATTGTGGCCGCAATGCTGATCTTTCAGGTGGGACTTTCCGACAAAGAGACGATCTTGGCCGCGGATGAGCGCCTGGTCTATCTCTGCATCATCATGGGCATTACCTCATGGACCGGTCTCTGCCGTCTGATCCGGGCGGAAGTTCTGAAGCTGAGAGAGATCGAATACATCCAGGCGGCCGATGCCTTCGGCGTGGGCCGGGCAAGAATCATGCTTCGCCATTTAGTCCCCGGTGTCATGCACATCGTTCTTATTTCGATTGTTCTTCGCTTTAGCGGTCTGGTGCTGGTCGAGGCGGTCCTGGCCTACGTGGGGATCGGGGTCGACCCCTCCACGGCCTCGTGGGGAAATATGATCAATCAGGCCCGCTTCGAGCTCGCCCGCGAGCCGGTTGTTTGGTGGAGTCTGTTAGCCGCTTTTGTCTTCATGATCGGTTTGGTGCTTCCGGCCAACTTTTTTGGCGATACGGTTCGGGATGCCCTCGACCCCAGGCTGAGGACCCAGTAGATCTATGCTGCTTCGCGTTCAGAATCTGAAAACCCATTTTCGGACCAAGGAAGGCCCGGCGCGGGCAGTGGACGGGATTTCCTTTGAAATCGAAGAAGGAAAGACCTTTGCGCTGGTGGGAGAGTCCGGCTGCGGAAAAAGCGTCACGGCTCTCTCGATCATCCAGCTCATACCGCAGCCGGCGGGTTATTATGCCGGTGGCTCGATCGAATACAAGGGGCGGGATCTGCTGCGGCTATCCGAATTCGAGAAACGGAAACTCCGCGGCAGCGAGATCTCCATGATCTTCCAGGAGCCGATGACGTCCCTCAATCCCGTGCTCACAGTGGGATTTCAGCTCACGGAGCCTCTTGCCCGCCATCAGGGATTCGGCCGGGCCGAAGCACGGAAGAAGGCCCTCGAACTGCTCGATCAGGTCAACATCCCGGACCCGGAACAGCGCTTTCGAGAATATCCCCACCAATTATCCGGAGGAATGAAACAGCGAGTCATGATCGCCATGGCCATGGCCTGCGAGCCTGGACTGCTGATCGCCGATGAGCCCACGACCGCTCTCGACGTAACCATTCAAGCCCAAATATTGGATCTTATGAAGGCCCTCCAAGAGAAAAAAGGGACCTCCATATTGCTGATCACGCACGACTTGGGGGTGGTTGCTCAGGCGGCGGATCAGGTAGCCGTCATGTATGCGGGCCGTATCGTAGAGACGGCTTCGCGGGAAAAGATACTCTACAACCCGGCGCATCCTTATACGATCAAACTCCTACAATCTCTTCCCTCCTGGGAGCAGCGAGATCAGACCCTCCAAACTATCGAGGGACGGGTTCCTCCGGCTACCTTCTTTCCTTCTGGGTGTCGTTTTGCGGATCGTTGCTACAAGGTCCAAGACGGCTGCCGGGACGTTGACCCTATTCTCCTTCCGATCGAGGAGGCGCATAGCGCCGCCTGCATCCTCTACGACGAACAACTGCAGGGACGCCGGATCGCCCCCGAAGAAGTACGAACGGTTCCCTCTTTCCGCCTGCGGACTTCCGAGCAGATATCGACGCATCCTCTGGTTCGGATCGAGGGACTGAAAGTTCATTTCCCTATACGGCGGGGAGTGCTGAAGAAAACAGTCGGATATGTAAACGCTGTTGACGGAGTCGATCTGGAGATCCGCAGAGGAGAGACGCTCGCTCTTGTCGGGGAGTCCGGGTGCGGCAAGACGACACTAGGAAAGGCGCTGCTTCAGCTTATTCGACCGACCGCTGGACGCGTTCTCGTAGATGGACAGGATCTGGTCACTCTGCGTCGACAAGCGTTGCATCCCTACCACCGACGACTTCAAGTTATTTTTCAGGATCCCTACTCGGCCCTGAACCCACGCATGATGATCGGTGAGATCGTCATGGAGGGGATGGCGGCCCATGGAATCGGCCGAAACGAGAGAGAGCGGGAAGAACGGGTTAAAAAAATCCTGACACAAGTAGGGCTCGACCCGGAGATGATCTACCGCTATCCCCATGAGTTTTCGGGAGGGCAGCGTCAACGGATCGGGATCGCCCGGTGTCTTGCGGTCGAGCCGGATTTTATCGTCTGCGACGAAGCGACCAGCTCACTGGATGTCTCCGTCCAAGCCCAGATTTTAAATCTGCTGGAAAAACTCCAGACGGATCTTGGACTGACGTACCTCTTTATCACTCACAACCTCAGCGTGGTGGAGTACCTGGCGGACGAAGTCGCCGTGATGTATCTCGGACGGATCGTGGAGAAGGGCAAAACGGAGGAGGTGTTCCGCAGCCCCCGCCATCCCTACACCCAAGCCCTTCTATCCGCCGTGCCCAAGATTGACCCGAAGACAGGGATAGAAAAAATCCACCTTTCCGGTGACGTTCCGTCCCCCGTCAATCCTCCCGTCGGTTGCCATTTTCACCCGCGCTGCCCCCATGTCATGCCCCATTGCAAGGATCGATATCCTTCTGCCTATTCCATGTCCGGCACTCATTCGGTAAGCTGTTTTCTTCACGATCCGGACGCGAAGTCCCCGGCCCGTACTTCCGAGGATCGTGTGGAAAAGTAAAATCAGTATGTGCTCAGCTTTTAGCCCCAATGTTCTTCCGACGCCATGACTCGCGCAAAGACGCAAAGCAGGCCAAGAGGCTTAGAGCATGGCGCAAAGCGCTAGGCGCTAAGCGGATGGCGCATGGCGCTTTGCTCTTTGCACTATGCACTTTGCTCTTTGGCTGCCGCGACGGAGAAGAGACAGAAACGCGGGATCTTCCACGCCAGCACCCGGCTGTCAGTCTCGAGCCGGCGAATGGGGACACGATTATCGAGGGCTCTATCGGCGAGGCGACGAACCTGATTCCGATGCTGACTGCAGATTCGGCGTCAAGTAACGTTACCGGAATGATCTACAATGGTCTCGTCAAATACGACAAGGATGTAAACATCGTCGGGGATTTAGCAGAGTCCTGGGAGGTCAGTCCGGACGGCCTGCAGATCAGCTTTAAGCTCCAGCGCAATGTGAGATGGCATGATGGCCATCCCTTCACCGCTCATGACGTTCTCTTCGGCTTTCAAACGATCATTGACCCGAATACTCCCACCGCCTACGCGGAGGATTTCAAGCAGGTAAAAACGGCCGAGGCGCTGGACGACTACACGTTTCGAGTTATTTACGAAAAACCCTATGCACCGGCATTGATCAGTTGGAGTAGTCTAGTAGTTTTGCCTAAACACATCCTGGAAGGGAAGGATGTTACGAAAAGCGAACTGGGACGGAGACCCATCGGCACCGGTCCTTATCGCTTCCGCGAGTGG
>JAUXIP010000013.1 GCA_030620935.1 Deltaproteobacteria bacterium
GACGATCGTACCATCGGCGACAGCGCTCCGGGTCCTATGACTTTGGACTTACAGCAAACGTTTTTTAATACTATCAAGGGACAAGAGGATAAGTACCTAAGTTGGCTCACCTATCTGTAAATCTATACACGCCGCTTTCAAGTTTCAGCCAACAAACTTTCTCGCCACAAAGCATTGGCGAGTCCGTCCGAAGTTTTGTGGCGGAGGTTGATCCGTCCGAAGCCCTGTGGCGGACCTAGTTGGCCAGAAACTAGAAACAAGTAACTAGAAACCCGGAGTTGTACGTCATATGTCTGCAGGTAGAGAGCCGACGATCAGAGTGACCATGCTCCCTCGAGACACGAATGCCCGAGGGACCATCTTTGGCGGTGTTATTCTGAGCCACATAGACTTGGCCGGCGCGATTGCGGCGCATCGGCACGCGACGAAGAATTTTGTCACCAAGGCGCTGCATGAGGTGGAGTTTATCGCTCCCGTCTATGTGGGGGATCTTGTGAGCTTCTATGCCGAAGTTGTGCACGAGGGAAAAACATCACTTGCCGTCCGTGTAGAGGTTGAAGCAGAACGGTTCCAGGAACCGAAACAGCGGGCCAGGGTGACCGAGGCGGAAGTCGTCTATGTTGCTGTCGATGAGAACGGGAAGGCAACTTCGATCAGGTGATGTGATGCTCCGGCTGTTGTTTTTTGTCTCTACTCTCCTTTCGAGTCTTTTAATGATTTCCCCGGGGGCATTGTCCCTTAAGGACGAACTGGATGGGGCACGAATGGCGTGTCCTCCTTGTGAGGAAAATGGGTCGGAAATCTCCGGATTGCTGCGAGAGGCGGACGCGCTTTATGAGAGTTTCAAACCTGAGGAAGCCCTGAAGGAGCTTTCCAAGGTCCTCCAAATGGATCCTGAGAATCATGGGGCTCTCTCAAAGACCTCCCGCGCCTATATCGATATCGGTGACATGATTCCTGAATCTACGCCCGACTGGCAGAAGAAAAGGCTCAAAAAATATAGCATCGCTGAACAGTATGCCCGCAAAGCGATCAAAGCCGATCCCGACTCGACCTGGGGCCATTTCTATGTGGCTGCCTCTTTGGGAAAGACCGCCTTGTTGTCCTCTGTTCCCAAGCAGCTCGAATTGTCCCGAGAGATCCGGCAGCAGGTAGAAACAGCAATTGCCTTGGACCCCCAAAACGGTTTCGCCTACCATGTTTACGGTATCTGGCACAGAAAGATGGCGGAGATTGGACAGATGAAGCGTATGGTCGTCGCCGTTTTATACTGGGACTCTGTGCCCAAAGGAAAGCTTCAAAAGTCGGTGGAGTATTTGAGGGAAGCCATATCTTTGAATCCGACTGTCATCGTGAGTCATTGGGAATTGGCCAAGACTTACGTAGTCATGCAGAAATGGCAGCTCGCGCGCCAATCCCTTGATGCTGTTCTGGAGCTTCCGATCGAATTGTCCGACGATCATCTGCACAAAAAGAACGCCGAGAAGCTTCTTCAAGAGATCAAAGACCGACCCTGATTTTTCCTCCGCGTTTGATTTCCCCCGTTCTCAATATTGACAGATCTTTACCGCGTTTATATATATTCTACTGTCGTATCGTTTTTAAGCAGGGAGGCCGAACATGATACCGAGTTGGAAAAAAGTCACAGTGTTCTCATTTGTTTTGATCTTCGCAGGGAGCCTCGGATTTATCCTTCCCGGACTCGCCCAGGAAGAGTTGGAAGTCAAGATTGGAGATGCTGCGCCATCCGTTGTGCGGCACGCGCACGAGTATGACATCACCATCAAGGCTTTAAAGCGAGGTAAAACCGAATACCTTGCAGGAAGCGGAAGCCAAAATAGCCACCGAGCAACATTGACCAAGCAGCAAATAGCCGACATATTGAACGGGACGACGGTTATCGTTGAGACCGACAACAGTGGGGAGATCGGAAGCATCCAAGCCCATCGACACAAGGTAACCATCACTCTCACCGTAGAGAAAGAGGAACGTTCCGGGTGGTAGTGGCGGATCGGACGGACCATCTTCTTTCGGTGTTTTTTCCTTAGCTCCTACCGTTGCCTACCTATGAAAGGCAGGAATCATAGCCGTCGGCGAACGAGTCTACCTGTGTGGATCAACTGTTTGCTCGCCGGGGCTCTCTTGCTGTCTCCTTCTGTGGTCGCGGGCGAGCCGGCGCTGCAGATCCCTACACTGGAACAGCTGCTCCGGTATGAGAATACCCTGATAAATCGGAGCGGAGGGAAGGAGGAGCTCCCGAGGTCCGAGAAGAAGTTTGGCAGCGATCCCTTCAAAATTCTTTATCTTCCCGCAAACGGTCAATATCTCATCTTGTTACGCAATCGGTCAGAGCTCTTGCTGGCGGACGGCTCTCTGAATGTATTGGACCAGCAGCCGACGCCCCGCTCTCCCACCGGCTGGGCGCTGGCGAATGAGCGGTTCCTGTTTGTCGGCGGCGAGCTTTCCTCCGAGATCTATCTCTATGAAATCGGATCAAGTACACTTCGCCTCCGTCATAAGCTTCGTTTCCAAAATGTCGTTTCCGTGCGAGACTTAGTCTATGTCCCTTCATCACGAAGCCTCTTTTTGCTGGATGATTTTGACCGGCGTCTGCACCAGTTGAGCCTGGCCCTCGACTGGACGAGGCAAGAACCCTTGAGCTATCATCAAAGGAGCTTTCCCTTGGGAGCCGGCGCCATCCAAATCCGCAATGTGGATGGCCACCTGTTAATTAATCTTCTGCTGGAGCATATGCTCTTGATCGTGCCGCTGAGGGACGGGGGGCCCGATTTTTCTCTTGCCTCTCGCATCACTCACGACGGACCCATCTGGGGCTTCGACACCTTTCCTTGGAAGGATGAATTGGTGATTGCCGCGGGAGGAATAGAAAACCGCCCGCTCGATCGATCGGGAGGCGAGTTCGGTTACATCGACTCCTTTTTATTCCTTTACCGAGTCCCGCGAGACCGGAAGGATGGGTTTTACCGCTGGCAATCTGAGTACCGCGGTCGGCCAAATCGCTTCATGGAAAAGAACCTCTCGGAGATCGACGTTGTCACCCCTAAAGCCCTGCGCTTCGCCTCTCCGAGCGGTCAATCGGTGGATCTCTGGATCTCCGCCTTTGGCTCTCCGAAGACGGTGCGTTTTAAGGTTGGACGGGAGCAGCTTCGATTGACCGGCAGCTTCAGCACACCGCCAGGGACCACCGACTTCGTCTTAGTCGAGAAGGACCGAAATCCTAAAAAGGCGGCTGCCGATCCGACTTTGGTATTGACGAATAGTTTGTTTGATCGGATTTATCGTATGGAAAGCCGCTCCCGGAAGACGGCGCAAGGGATTCTTTCACATTCATCACGGCTTTCCAAAGAGAGCCGGATCGGCGAGATGCTTTTTTTTACTATCCTCATGGGTCCTCTCAATCACAGCGAAGGGAGGCTTTCCCGATTTACCTGCGAGGCGTGCCATTTTGAGGGAGCCATCGACGGTCGGGTCCACTACACCGGCAGAGAGCATGTCTTCGCCACGACCAAGCCGCTTCGCGGTTTAGCGAGCAATGTCCCGCTCTTCTCGCGCGCGGGAGATAATTCTTTGTCTTCTATGGTCTTGGCGGAGTTTTGTGTAGCCAATCAGGGGCGGAAAGACTCTTTTTCGATCGAGGTCTCAAAATATCCGTGGCTTAAAAAGATTGGAGGCTTGCCTAAGATCCTCTCGCCGACGGTGCTGCGCAAAGCCTTGCTCTCCTTTTTCGTGGATTTCGACCATCGCCCCAACCCTCTGCGGGCTCAAGGGCGCAAGCTGAGTACAAACGCATTAGAGGGGCTAGCGGTGTTTCGGGAAAGATGCGAGCACTGCCACCAGGCCGTCCTCTCGACACGCAGGGGCGACTCTCTACCGTGGGAAAAATGGCGGGAATGGCTGGAGATAGAAGGAAAGGATCTTGTCTGGGGGGCGCCTTTCTATACGAAAACAGGCATCGAGCCTTATGTGCATAGCGCAGGAGCCCGCGTGCCTAGTTTGAGGCGCGTCTATCAAAAGTATCCCTACTTCACCAACGGCTCCTCCCGAGCTTTACGAGATCTCCTTTCTCGCTTGCGCTACAAAGGAGCCACTGTCTGGCACTATTATGAGGCCTCTTCAGCTGAGGCCGAAGGCGTGAAATCACTTACGGCCGAGGAGATCTCAGGTCTCGAAGAACTGCTGCGATATTTTTGATCAAGCCGCTATTGTCCTTGTCCTGATTATCCTCGTCATGGTAGTAGACTATGCAAGCTCTCGTTTGAGACGCTGGGTTGTATAGATCAATCCGCGCTGAGAAAGGAGACAAAGTAGCGATGGCGGATCTCAAAGTTGTGGGGCGGCCCCTGGGGAGGATCGAAGGGCCGGAAAAAGTCGCAGGAAAAACTCTCTATACGGCGGATCTTCGACTTCCGGGCATGGTCTGGGGCAAGTGTCTGCGCAGTCCGTTCGCACATGCCAAGATTCTACGGATAGATGTCAGTAAGGCAAAAAATGTAAAAGGAGTCCTGGCCGTTCTCACCGGTGACGATTTGCCGCCTTTTCGTGTGGGACTGAGCCTCCAGGATTATCCGATTTTGGCCCAAGGCAAAGTCCGCTTTATGGGAGAAAAAGTTGCCGCAGTCGCAGCTGAGGATCTCGATGCGGCGGAAGAGGCCCTCTCTGTGGTTGATGTTGAGTATGACGAATTGCCTGCGGTGTTCGATCCGAAGGTGGCGATGCAACCCGACGCCCCCCTGGTTCATGAGGAGCTGGCATCTTACAAAGGGTTTCATCCTCCTCCGGAGATGCTCCCCAATGTCTTTGCGATACAGAATTGGTCGGGAGGGGACGTGAGTGCCGGCTTTGACGAAGCGGATTTAGTGTTGGAGCATACGTTTCAGACGCAGCTGGCCCATCAGGCCTATATCGAGCCCCACGCAGCCGTCGTTGCGATAGACGGCTCGGAGCGCATCGAAGTTTGGGCCTCCTGCAAAGCCCCATTCCGACTGAAACAGCAGCTGGCGAAGCAATTGGATCTGCCGAAAGATCGTATCTGCGTTCATATTATGGCAGTGGGCGGCGACTTTGGCGGCAAGGGCTCTTCGATGGATATTCCGATCTGCTATCAGCTTGCCAAAGCGACTCGACGTCCGGTGAAGATAGTCATGACCTATGCCGAGGAGCTGGCGGCGGGCGATCCGCGCCATCCCTCTTTGGTCAGACTGAAGAGCGGTGTCAAGAAAGACGGCACTTTGGTCGCCCGCGAGGCGGAAGTAATCTTCAACAGCGGTGCCTATGCGGCGTTTAAGCCCGGCGAGATACCCAATCTCGGCGGAGCCACGCATGCAACGGGAGTCTATCGGATTCCGAATTATGCGATTCGATCTTATGGGATCTACACAAATAACGTTCCTTGCGGTTACTATCGTGCTCCGGGTCAGCCCCAGGTAGTCTTTGCGGTCGAATCTCACACCGACCTTCTTGCTAGGGCTCTAGGGATGGATCCCCTGAAGTTTCGGCTCAAAAATCTTCTTAAGGACGGAGACAAATTGCCCAATGGTCGAGGCGTCGAGAGGGTGCGCTGCCGCGAGACGTTAGAGGTGGCGGCGAAGAAGGCGGGTTGGGACAAACCGAAGGCCGGGAAGAATATCGGCCGCGGAATCGGAGTCTCTTTCCGTCATGTCGGAGGTTCCGGGAAGGCGAATGCGGAAATTTCGGCCTCACCCGACGGTAAGATCACTATTCTCACTGCTGTTCCAGACATTGGGACCGGCACGCACACTCTGCTCCAGCAGATAGCGGCCGAGATCCTCACCATTTCGCCGAACGAAATTCAAGTCAAAGTCGGAAATACTGAAAGTTTTGAAAATGATGCGGCGCCCGGAGGGAGCAAGATTACCACTATGAGCGGGCAGGCGATACTCGAAGCCGCACGAGAAATGCGGGAGCAGCTGAGTGCGGTGGCAGCTTCGGTTTTAGGTTGTAGTGCCAGCGATGTCAGGTTGGAGAAGGGCCGCTTCATAGTCCCACGGGGTACGAAAAAGGCGCTTACGTTTGCGGAAGTCGCCCAGCACGCTTTCAGGACGAATGGAGATTTGCGGGTTCGAAAGACTTTTGAGGTCAAGAACCGCTCGCCGGTCGCCGCTTTCGTCGTCCAGGTCGCTGAAGTCGAAGTGGACCGAGAGACCGGTTCCCTTAAGGTGAGACGTATCGTTACGGTCCATGATGTGGGCACAGTTATTAATCCGCTCACGCACCAAGGACAGATTGATGGAGGCGTGATCCAGGGTTTAGGCTACGCTACGATGGAGCAGATGGTGACTGAGAACGGCAGGATTTTGACCGCAAATCTGGGCGATTACAAAATTCCCTGTATGCGAGATGTTCCGCCTCTTAAGACGGTGCTGGTCGAAGATCCCGCCGGCCCCGGCCCGTTCGCAGCCAAACAGATTGGGGAGAACGCTATTATTGCGACAGCAGGGGCTGTTGCGAACGCCCTGGACGATGCTGTGGGAGTTCGGATCTCTGACCTTCCGCTCACGGAGGAGAAAATCTATTTCGCTTTGGAGTCGGCACGGTAGGAAATATGGCTACACCCAGATCGGAAAAAGATAGTTCGGCTTTTCGGACAATAGGTTTGGTGGCGAAGTATGAAGAGCCCAAGGCGACCGAGATCGCAGGCTGGCTCATTCCCTGGCTCAAAAAGAGGGGAAAGCAGGTCTTGGTCGAGAACGGAATTTCCGGAGCTGGAGGCAGGTCATGCAGCAAAAAAGAGATGGCGAAAAAAGCGGACCTGATCGTCGTCCTGGGAGGCGACGGGACTCTTCTCAGCATGGCGCGTTTGGTAGAGCGTCCTGAGGTTCCTATTCTCGGGGTCAATCTAGGGGGTTTGGGCTTTATCACGGAGGTAGCCGTCGATGAGCTGGAATCGGTCTTAACGAAGGGCATGATGGGGGAGTTCTCCGTTGAGAAAAGAATGACCCTTGGAATCCAGGTCCACGGTAAAAAAGGCAATGCGAAAAAATTCCGCGTTCTCAATGATGCTGTTATCACCAAAGGGGCGCGTTCTAGGATTATCGATCTGGAGACTTACGTCGGTAGGGAGTACCTCTGCACCTATCGGGCGGACGGGCTCATCATCTCGACGCCGACCGGCTCAACGGCTTACTCTCTGGCGGCAGGGGGACCGATCCTCTTCCCCTCGCTAGGGGCGATTCTTTTATCTCCCATCTGCCCTCATACACTGACAAACCGACCCATTGTTGTCTCGAGTAAGTCCACGATTCAGGTCACCTTGCGTTCCGCCGGGGATACGGTGATTTTAAGTCCCGACGGACAGCAAGGAATACTTTTGAATAACGGGGATGTAGTCGAGGTTCAGGATTACGGCGTCCCTGTCTCCCTGGTGAAGGTTCCTTCCCGAAGTTACTTTGAGGTCTTGCGCAGCAAACTCAAATGGGGAGAGAGGTAGCCGGTTCAACGATGCTGCGTGAGCTAAGAATCAAGAATTTTGCCGTTATCGATGAGGTGGCGTTGGATTTAGGGCCAGGCCTTAACGCGCTGACCGGCGAGACCGGGGCGGGGAAGACCATCGTTCTTAACGCTCTCGGTCTGATCTCCGGAAGTAGGGTTTCTTCGGATATCATTCGGTATGGAGAGGAGGAGGCGAGTGTGGAGGCGCTGTTTGAGGGACTGTCGGAGAAGGCCGAGGAAAAACTCACAGAGGGCGGATATGGAGATACACAAGAGGTGGTGATCAAAAGAGTCGTTAGTCGCTCCGGTAAAAATCGGATCTACCTGAGCGGAAGTCTCTGCCCGTTGGGATTTCTATCCGAGGTGGGCGACCTGCTGATCCACATTTACGGCCAGCATGAGCACTATGCTCTGGTAAAACCCGAGGCTCACCTTTCGCTGCTCGACGCCTACGCGGGCCTGGAAGCAAAGGTGGCGGAGATGGAGACGCAGTACCAGTGTCTCGGGGCTGCCTGGGAACGGCTGAGCCAGGCCAAAGAGCTGTTTGAAAAAGGGAGACGAAAGGAAGAATCCCTGCGGGCGCAGGTGGAGGAGATCTCCGGGGCCCAACTTCAGATAGGAGAAGAGGAGGAGCTCAGGGTGAGAAAGAATATCCTCATCCACGCCGAAAAGCTCTACCAAGGGTGCAAAGAAGGCGAGGAGATTCTCTACGAGGGGGAGGATGCCCTGGTAAGCCGGCTGGGAAGGTATGTGCTCCGCCTGCAGGAGTTGGCCCAAATCGACGAAGGACTCAAAGGTGCTGTAGAGCTTCTGGAATCTTCTCTAGCTCAATTGGAAGAGGCGACTTCCGCGCTTCGGCGCTATACCGATCGCGTCCATTTTGATCCGGCCGCATTGGAGCAGTTGGAAGACCGGCTTGCCGAGATCAACCGGCTGAAGAGAAAGTATAACGGTTCCATCGAAGATATTTTGAAAATCCAAGAACGTTTGCAAGAAGAGCTTAGGGTCCTGGATCAAGGGGAAGAGGAAATTCCTGCTCTCGAGAGGGCATTCGAAGCTGCCCGCAGGTCTGCTTGGCAGACGGCAGAAGCCCTTTCGCTTGAACGTAGGCGAATCGCTAAGAAGTTCAAGAAGGAAATGGAAAAAGAGGTTCAGGGTTTGGGCATGCCTGGAACCGTTTTTGAAGTCCGGTTTCTCAGAGTGGAGGAAGAAGGAGATGATTTGCCCTTTTTGATAGGTAGGAGGAGGATGACAAAACAGGGAATCGATCAGGTGGAGTTCTATTTCTCCCCCAATCCGGGCGAGGTTGAAAAACCCTTGGCCAAGATCGCTTCAGGGGGAGAGCTCTCACGCCTCATGCTGGCGATTAAATCTCTGGTCTTAACCCAGGGAGAGATCCCTACGCTCCTATTTGACGAAGTCGATGCGGGCATCGGCGGCCGCGTGGCTGAGATCGTCGGAAAGAAACTCAAGAAGGTAGCGGCGACCCACCAGGTCATCTGCGTGACCCACCTGCCGCAGATTGCCGCCCTGGCCGACTCCCACTACGTGGTCCAAAAAGAGACCAGCAAGGGCAGGACCTTTACGGGTGTCAAGAAACTGAATGATAAAGAGAGAGTCGAAGAGGTGGCTCGAATGCTCGGCGGGGTGAAGATTACGGAAAAAACCAAGCGGCATGCGGAGGAGATGGTAAAAACGCAGGGGAGTCAGCATTAGAGAAAGGACGCGCACTATTTCAGCCCCTGACAGGCAACCCGTAGTCCCTCAGTCATTGACTTCCTGGTTCCGGCAGCTTGATTGTGATGCCTCGGTGTTCCTGCTTTGCTCGCCGGTAAACGTGCATAGCCAGAGCGAGGTCAGCGGCGGCTGTACCGTTATTGTTGGCGTGGTAGGTGACTTGGTCGTCGTTGGTGCGGCCAGGAAAACTACCGTTCAGGATTTCGCCAAGCTCGTGAATCTTCTCCCAGGTGATGATGCCGGCCTGCAGCGGATCCCAAAGACCTGCCTGCTGATCTTGAATCACCGACTCCCGGCTATTCGTGATGATAAAGTCCGCCCGGCGAACAGTCTCGTCATCATTCTCACGACGGCCCGTCTCCAGCCATCCCCCTTTGACCAGCGATACATTAGAGCCAACCACAGTAGTGATGTGCTGACCGGGCTCGATCCACCGACCGTCGAACACGGGAATGTTGCTATTGGTTGCGCAGACAACAATATCCACCCCACGCATGACTTCCCGGGGGCTGTCGACAGGGGTCATAGGCGTCTCGATCATTGGACTCACCCGTTCGCAGAAGGCACGCCGGTTTTCCGGATGGCGGCTGTAGACTTTTACGTGGGTGATAGGCCGCACGGCCTTTAATGCCAGCATCTTGTAAAGGGCTTGACCGCCAGTGCCATAGAGCCCGACGGTTTTCGCGTCCTGTCTTGCCATGTGACGAAAACCGACGCCGCTCGTTGCCCCCGTGCGCAAGGCCATGACACTCGGGAATCCCGAGCGCTCATCGAACAGCTCACCAATGATGATCGCAAGCAACTTGCTTGTCTTCGAATCCCAAAGATTGTACACGGGATGTTCGCGGAACGGATAAGTCTGGTGACCGGGATCATGGGCCACGGATTCTGCTCGGGTCAACGACCCAATCACGCCGAGACCGGGAATGCCACCAGGGAAATTACTGACCCGAACGCCCTCGGGTGAGTGAACACGCCTTCGCGGCGCATTAACGAGCGGAAAGTCCTGTGCCTGGCGGTAGCCCTGCTCAATCAAGTTGATGGCTTCTTCTACGGAAATCAGCCCTTGAGTGTCCTGTGGCCTTAAAAGAAGAACGGTCTTCCCACTTCCAACCGCCGTATTCATCTGATGGGTCTCCTTCTCAGGTAAATTCTGAAGCTGGCGCATTCTCGGCCGTCTCACGACGCACAACGTCTAAACTATAACCCAAAATTAACTCTTGGAAAAACCTACCTTGTCAAACCTAACATCAAACACTGCCTTTTGAACCCAATTTTCTTAGGGAGAGAGTAAGATGGAAGGTTCTAGTAGCAGGGTTTGCTGAGATGTTTTAAGTGCTCAAGTTTGCCCGCGATCAGCGCTTCTTTCTTTGCGCGACTTCAGCGCTTGAGCTGCCGCTCTCGGGCCAGAGACTGGCTTTCAGAGGGATATGCCTCGGAATAGACGAGACGAACAGGGAGGTGCTTGAACGTATAGGTTGCTCCCCGACCATCGTTGTGGGTCTTCAGGCGGGCTTGGAGGTTTTGTGCGGAGCCTATGTAGAGGCTTTCATCAGCGCAGCGAAGGATGTAAACATGATGGACCATTCGACTCAAGGGCGGTTGAATTTCTCCTATTGTGGCCTGCCATGAGCAAGCGTTCATACGCGAGTCGAATGGTGGAGCCGATCGGGATCGAACCGACGACCTCTTGAATGCCATTCAAGCGCTCTCCCAACTGAGCTACGGCCCCACCTTGGTACAGTTTGCTAAATTACAAGAAAAATCCTAAAAAGTCGAATCATGCCTTTCTTCCGAGGCCCGCAATTTTCAAGCTGGCCTGCCGCTTTTGCTTTCTTACTATTCGGCTGGCTGATTGCAGGTACGATATACTTTCTTAATTTGGGGGCAGGCCGTCAAGCAGCAAAAAGAGCCGTAAAGCCTTTCCGATTTAATAGGCGTCACCACCAAGCTTAAGGGAGTATCCCCCCGTCTCTCCGCCTCCAGCCGGTCGCTTAAACGTCGCTCCAGGTAGGTAACGAAATCCGTCGAAACTGGACAAAAAGGGTCCAGACGATACGCCTCAAGTGGTTGAAAGTGGGGGCTTTTAGCTTGGCATGGGAGTTGCGCAAGGTGGGGGTAGGAGGGAATGATTATGTCTAAACGCGTTTTGCTCATGTCAGCCTTGGCCTACATGGCCTACATGTCTCTAATGCCTTTGGTAATGACTAATCGCAACAGTCTGATCATGGCCTGGGTCTTCATGACCATCTGGTTCGTCGTCTATCTCTCTTTTAAGGGGCGGACGAGCCGGAAGGAGTTGAGATAGTCGTGAGTCCGAAGAATAGGGAACCCGCTTAAGAAGGTCTAACTGGCCTTGGAGCCGAAATAGTTTGACCAGGCGAGTTCGAGCAGGGCAGGGGTGATTTCCAGTGAATGCTTTTCATACCGGCAAATATCGAGACACCGCTCGATGAGATCGCGGGGCTCACAGCCTCTGAGTGAGCGTTTTTCACGCTCATAGCGCTTCAAGACTAGGTCAATGAGCTTGTTGCCGTCATGGAGTTCTTTAGACTCAAGGTATCGCTGGAAGATCAATGTGTAATCCTCAATCGTTGGAGGGCTCACATGGAGACGGTAGCCCATGCGCCGTAAGAATGCATCGTCCACGAGATCTCTGGGATCCAGGTTGGTGGCAAAAATAAGCAGTTGCTCGAAGGGGACTTGGATCTTTTTACCTGTGTGAAGAGTCAAGTAATCGACTTGACCCTCAAGAGGAATGATCCAGCGATTGAGGAGGTCGTGGGGATCAATACGTTGTCGACCGAAATCATCGATCACTAAGATGCCGCCGTTGGACTTCATCTGGAAAGGCGCTTCGTAGTACCGGACGGTTTGGCTGTAAATGAGGTCCATACTTTCGATCGTGAGTTCTCCGCCGACGATAACCAACGGGCGTTTGACTTTAACCCACCGCTGGTCCTGTCGAACCGAAGGCTGGGGGACGACGGGTTCGTGGTTATGGGTATCGAAGACCTTGATGACCTGTCCGTCTACTTCAATGGCGTGGGGAATCCAAACTTCGCCCCCCAAGGCCGTATGAAGAGCTTTTGCCATCGATGTCTTCCCGTTGCCGGACGGTCCTGTAATGAAGAGGCTGCGACGAGAGTTGGCGACCAATCCAAGCGTCTGCACGGTGCTTTCAAGAAGCACTAGGCCGGACAGGGCATCACGGACTACTTCCGCTTCAATAGGATCCTTGGCCTTTTCCTGCTTCTGAACCATTTCGATATAGGAGTTAAGAGAAACCGGGGCAGGACCGATATAACCGCTAATATCCAACAGTCGGCGCACCTGCTCCCATCCGCGGTCGAGCATGGCATAGCGGTGGTTTTGAAATCCCTCAAGCCCGCGGATCTCGACAAATTTTTCACGATACAGGTGCTGGAGCAAGGACTCGACGATTGTTAGGGGAAGTTTGAGCTTTTGAGAGGCCCTTGCGGTCGTGCAGCTGGAGTCGGAGTAAACGGTTTTCAAAGCCAGGTCCGCGAGAAAAGCCAGGTCGAGACCTGTATCTTCGATTTGCTCAGGCGTGTGAGGTGATAAATTTGCGTTCTGCGACACTTGAACTGACTCGAAATCTCTGGTTTTGGGAGATTATAGGGCCTGACTCAGAAATGCAAAGGCTCTATGGGTTAGGAGCGGGGAAAAGGATCGTTTCTAACACGGGAGAATCGTTATGCTCAGAAACGAAACACAGAGGAGTTAAACTCTGGTTGCCTCTCTATCAGTAGACAATACAAGAGGCCGACGGTCAGACGACGCCAAAAATTCAACCGAAATAGCGATTTTTTTGGCTTCCTCGGCGCAGCCAGCGCATACCTTCATATTTATTTCGTCGGAGTAGACACGGTATGTTGCCTCTTCATTTCCTAGGCATCTTTGGCACTTCATAAGACCTCCGTCCGGTCTATTTTGGCTTTATTGCCTTAAACAATAACCCTATCAATAAGCTCCTGAGAAGTCCAAAAGATACTCAAAAAGGTAGAACTATACCTAAAATAGCCCGGAAGTTCTTTAGAGTCAAGGAAATATAACAGAGTATTGAAAAAAAACTGTTGTCCGTTTGATCAAATAGGTGCCAGGTGCACCAGTTTCTAGTTTCTTGCTTCTGGTTTCTGGTCAACTAGGAACTTGGAACTGAAAACTAGAAACTACGAGTCCCGCAGATGAGTTTCTGAACAGGCTGATGAATTAGCGGCGGGGACCAATGGTGAATCGGAGTGGGGTATTTTCAACTTACGGGACGTAGCCTTCTCACAGGATGGATCTCCGGCGCAGCTACAGGTGCGTTCTCTGTCTGATCAAACTTCCGGCCCACTAGTAGCTGAGTCATTTTTAAAAGCTCTTCTTTTACGACCGGTCTATGGAGCAGGAGATCCGCGCCTGCCTGGATCCCTTTGGAACGCTCC
>JAUXIP010000311.1 GCA_030620935.1 Deltaproteobacteria bacterium
AGATGGAAAGGGGGAAAGATCTCTATCGACACCGAAGCCCACGGGCTCCTTCATGGGCTTATGACTGCATGGGGCAAGGAAAGGGCCGTCTCCTACTTCAAAAAGCTCGCCGCCCAAGAGCCGGTTCTCATGCGAGGAAATACACATAGGGTCCAGCTGGTCATGGCCGGAGAATTTCCTCTGATTATTGCTTATGCTCCGACCATCCAGAGGGCGACCTCCCTAGGCGCGCCAATCGACTGGGTGCCTTTGGAACCTGTGGCTGTTCAGGTTAGTGCGGTGATGCTTGGGGCCAACGCACCCAATCCCAACGCGGCCAAGCTCTTCATGGATTTTATCCTTTCCGGAGAAGGGCAGAGGCGGCTTGTCGGATTTCAACGGATTCCTGTGCGCAAGGATATTCTTCCGGACCCCGAGCGGCTCATCAAAGGGTACAAGCGCATCGTAGAGAACCCGGAAGAATTTGAAGTTAAGAAAGTGGTAGCGCTCTTTCAGGAGATTTTTAAGCTACGCTGATGCTTAGGGACCGAAGGGGTTCTTGAGCATAATGGTTTGGTCTCTGTCGGGGCCGACAGAGACCAGCACAACATCCGTTTCCAAGATCTCTTCCAATCGGCGGATATATTTCCGTGCGTTGGGCGGTAGATCGGAGAGCTTGGTAGCGTCGGAGAGTGGGTTGTCCCAGCCTTCCATTTCTTCGAGCACCGGCTTCGCATGTTCCATTGCCTTCAGGCTGGAGGGAAAATCCTGGTAAACTTCCTTTTTGTAACGGTAAGCCGTGCAGACCCTGACTTTTTTTAAGCCGGTCAGGACATCCAGTTTTGTCAGCGCAATACCCGTCATTCCGTTGATGCGCACCGCGTGGCGCACGCCAACGGCGTCAAACCAGCCGCACCGTCGCGGCCTGCCAGTCGTAGCGCCGAACTCGTCTCCGTCCTGTTTGAGTTTTCTTCCCTCGGCTCCCTTAAGCTCCGTCGGGAAAGGGCCGCTCCCTACCCGGGTCGTGTAGGCCTTTGAGATGCCGATGATCTCATGGATGTTTCGCGGTCCCACACCGGCGCCCGTGCAGACTCCGCCGATCACCGTATTGGAAGAGGTCACAAAAGGGTATGTTCCGTGATCCACGTCGAGCAACGTCCCTTGAGCTCCCTCGAAGAGTACTTTTTTGCCGCCCTTGATCTCGCGGTCGAGGAAGAGAGCCGTGTTGGCGATATACTTTTTTAACTTTTCTCGATAGCCGCAGTAGGTGTCGTGGATCTGTTTGAAATTCAGCGTCTTTTCTTTGAGGATCGCCTTGAGATAGATGTTTTTCTCTTCGATGTTGTACCGGAGCTTCTCCCGGAACGTTTTCTCTTCCAAAAGATCGATGAAGCGTATCCCGATTCGGGCCACCTTGTCTTCATAGGCCGGTCCGATGCCCCGCCCTGTCGTGCCGATTTTCCCTTTGCCTCTAAGCCTCTCGCGGGCCTGGTCGATGGATTTGTGATAGGGCATGATCAGGTGGGCCTCCTCGCTGATGCGCAGCCAGGAGTCGTCCAGCAGATATTTATTGGCTTGGAGGCTCCGGATCTCTTCCAGAAGAATTCCCGGATCGACCACGACCCCGTTTCCGATCACGCAGATCTTCTTCGGGTGAAGCGCCCCGGAGGGTATCAGATGCAGGACCGTTTTTTTTCCGTCGACTACGAGCGTGTGGCCGGCGTTATTACCCCCCTGAAAGCGCACCACGATATCTGCGTCCTGCGAGAAAAGATCGACGATCTTGCCTTTGCCCTCGTCGCCCCACTGGGCGCCAATAACAGCGACGTTTGCCACTTTAGTCTCTCGTTTTCGTGCTCGCGGCTCGTGATCGGAGATGAAGCGAGAACACTACGCGGACCTTTCTCTTGCGATCACGAACACCACTTTTCTTTCTAGCAGAGTGTAGAAAAACCCTGTTTTCAGACCGGTCAAAAAGGTCCCAGGTGCGAGGCTTCGACCGTGAGCTCCCTTCGATGAACTCAGGGTCTGAGCCTGTCGAAGACAGCCGAACGGCGCGCGAGAAACCGACGAGCGCAGGCGTACTTAAGCAGTACGTCGGAGCGAGGCGGTCGAGCGCAACGATTGTAACGCCTGCTATTGGCAGGCGATGGCAGATGGGCCTTTTCAACGGTCTGTCAAGATAGTTATGAACTCCTAAGACGAGACTAGCTTGTTTGCCCACGGATGAGGATTAGGGTTTTAGGCAAACCAGGTCACAGCAAATTTTTGACGGCTTGGACAATGTGCTTGCTGCTAATTCCGTAAATGTCCAACAGGGCTTCCGGAGGTCCTGAGCGTGGAATCTCTCGGACAGCGAGTTTGATAACGTGGGCGGCATTTCCGACGGCATTCAGAACGGCATCGCCCAACCCGCCCTCTTCGTAATGATCCTCAACGACGATCAGATTTCCCCCGGTCTGTTTTGCAGACTCCAGGAGGGTAGTCCTATCCACGGGCTTTACGCTGTATGCATCGATCACTCGAATGCGGATGCCTTCCGATGCAAGCGTCTCGGCTGCTTTGAGTGCCTCGTGCACTGTGATGCCGGCGCCGATCACGGTTACCCGGTCTTCCTCGGATCTGCGCAGGATCTTGGAGCCACCTATGGGGAACGGCTCGTGGTTGGCATACAAAACCGGCGTCTTGGGGCGCGTGGTGCGAATGTAGCAGATAGAGCGGATGCCTGCAGCCTCAGCGACGAGGCGCTCGGTGGATACGCCGTCGCAGGGGTAGAGAATGACAGAGCCGGGGATCGGCCGAAACATGGCGAGGTCTTCGAGTCCCATCTGAGAAGGGCCATCTTCTCCGATTGAAACGCCCACGTGCGAGCCGCAGAATTTAATATTGGCTCGCGAGACGCCCGCCATGCGAATCTGGTCGAAGGCGCGCGTCAGGAATGCCGCGAACGTCGATACAAAGGGAATCATGCCGCGTGCGGCCATGCCGGTGGCGACGCCGACCATGTTCTGTTCCGCGATAAACATCTCTAGGAACCGGTCGGGACGCGCCCTCAGCAGCTTTTCGGAAAATGTGGAGTTCTTAGTGTCGCCGTCAAGCGCGACGATCCGGTCGTTCTTTTCGACCAGCTTCACCAGCGCATCGCCATACGCTTCTCGCGTGGCTACGGATTCACCAACCTTACGATTGATGCCGATATCAACGTTGACCGGTCGGTCTTCTCTTTGAGGCCGTGACCGTGGGTTAGGGCGAAAGCCGTCGGAGGCATAGGGCTGCGACAGCTCGGCGAGGGCTTTGTCCAGCTCCTGCTTGGGCACGGGTTTTCCGTGCCAGCCTTCCAGGTTCTCCAGTAAAGAAACGCCTTTCCCTTTAAACGTACGGGCCACGATCACGCGTGGCTTGGACGAAGCTTCCCTCCTGCATTTCGCGAACGCATCGATAATTTCAGAGTAGTCGTGACCATCGACAGTAATAGCGTACCAACCGAATGCGCGGAATTTTACCGCAAAATTTTCGATGTCGAACCGATGCATCGTGGTTTGGCTCTGGCCGAGGCCGTTTACATCGACGATGGCATAAAGATTCGAAACATCGTAGTATCCAGCTAGCGCCGCAGCTTCCCAGACGGAACCTTCCGCACACTCGCCGTCGCCCAACAGCACGAACGTGTCGTACGTGAGATTGTTCATGCGCGCCGCCAGCGCCGTCCCCAACCCTACCGAAAGGCCCTGACCTAAAGAACCGGTTGCCATCTCAACCCACGGCAGACGCGGTGTAGGGTGCCCTTCCAGATCGCTGTCGAGGCGTCGCAGCGTGACCAGTTGGGATTCTTCAACGATTCCCGCCTCCGCATACGCGGCGTACAGGAGCGGCG
>JAUXIP010000345.1 GCA_030620935.1 Deltaproteobacteria bacterium
AAGTCCCAAGACGCGAGAGTCGCTCAAAGCCTCGGCGACTTCAGCTTGTGAAAGCGCCTGGGCACTGCATAAAAGCGGATCCTGCGGAGCGACCATCGAAACCAATGTAAAGACCCTCAGGGGATGAGCTTCCACTTCATCGAGGAAAAGCCGGACGCCTTTAAAACCGAACACGCTCGCCAACTCGTCACCCGAGGCGACCAGTGAAGTGGTCCCGTGAGGTAAGTAAGCTTGGAGGTATTCATAGGGACGGCAGAAATGGCCGATATGGGTATGGGCGTCGATGAAACCCGGCGTGATAGTGAGTCCCCGGGCATCGAAGAGGCGGGTTTCGGCTCCTCGGGTATGAGCGGCGTTCGGCCCGACATAACAGATCCTTCCGTCGAGAACGGCGATCTCCATGCCCTCGAGGATTTCTCCGGAGTAGACATTGACAAGCTTTCCACCTGTTATGACCAGGTCTGCTTTGATCTCGCCCATCGCCCCGCGGATGAGCCTGTGGATTTGAGATCTAGAGCGCTTCATTGCCGGTTTTTAAATTTTCACGAACATTGGAATAACGACGAGACCCACAAGGTAGCCGACATACAACAACAAAAGAATTAATCCTTCCCTTCTCCCCACCAAACGTCCCGACCGAAACATCCAAATCATGGCGCAGATAAAAATGATAAGCCAAGGAAAGGAATACCACTGTGTAAACCGAGTCAGCGTCAGGGGATGGATCAGCGATGACATTCCGATGATGAGCGCTAGGTTAAGAACGTTTGCACCGACGATATTCCCGATCGCTAAGTCGGGGACTCCCTTTCGCGCTGCGGTGAGTCCGGTCACCAGCTCCGGCAGTGAAGTTCCGATGGCGATAATGGAGAGCCCGATGATCACCGACGGGATGCCCATGGCTGTTGCGATCGAAACCCCAGAGGATACCAGAAAACGGCTGCCCAGAATGACCATCGCTATCCCCACGAGAAACAGAATGGCCGACTTTCTCAAGTTTTTCGGCGTCTGTGAGTTTTGAGTCGCCTCTCGGCTTCGATTCCTCTTGCGCTGCCGGATATTCCAATAGTCTAAGAAAAGATACACCACGGCTATCGACAGGAGGATAAACCCAAAAAGGGGCAACAACCGAAGCTTCCAGGTAAAAGCAATCACAAGAACCGCACTGACACTCATCCAGTAGGAGCGCCTTTTGAAGTCCACCGCATCAACGCGAACGGGTGTCAAACACGCGACGAAACCCACGATCAGGCCGATATTCGCAATGGCCGACCCCACGGCGTTGCCCAAGGCAATGCCGGAATCTCCCATCCAGCTCGCCATAGCAGAGACCGTCAATTCCGGGGTCGTGGTTGCCAAACTGACGATGGTGCCGCCGATCACGATGCGAGGAATCTCCAGCGCCCGTGCGATCTCGATGCTGGAGTCAACAAACAAATCTCCGCCCTTGCTCACCAAGATAAGCCCGAACGTAAGCAGAAGGATGTCGATGCCTAGAGACAAGTCCGAAAAGTCCTTGAGTGTCTGAAAGTCAGAGAACAGATAGCAGGAGCAACGAGAAAGATCAATTGAGCATCTCCAACCCCTTGCATCTAAAGGGACTGTCATCTTTGGAGTGAGGGCCTGTCGAGCAAGCCGAATACAGCGGGGCCGATAGTGTTGTATTTCCCCAGGCCGCCCACTATCATGGGCGCCAATGATCGCTGTTCATTTGAACGATCTCACCAAACGGTTTGGCTCCGTAGTCGCGGTCGACCGGGCCAACCTCTCTGTTAATGATGGAGAACTGCTGGTGATTGTGGGCGAGAGCGGGTGCGGCAAAACCACCATGCTTAGGCTGATTGCCGGCCTGGAGACGCCCGACAGCGGAACGATTTATATCGGCGGCGTGCCCGTCAACGATATTCCGCCGGGCCATAGAGGGGTGCAATTGATTTTTCAGAATTTTGCCCTGTGGCCCCACATGAAGATCTTCGACGACCGCAATTATACCAACCTGACGCTCCCTTTAAAGATTCGGAAATGGTCCCGGGAAAAAATCCGTGAATTTACGAGGCCTCTGGCTCAGCGGCTGGGCATTCAAGAGAACTTGTTCCGCCGCAAACCCACGGAGCTCTCGGGCGGCGAGCAGCAGCGGGTCGCTTTGGGTCGAGCCATGACGACCTCGCCACGAGTGATGCTCATGGACGAGCCTCTAAGCAATATCGATCCGCTCAATCGCCTGAAAATGAGAACTGAGATACTGAATTTTCACCGTGAGAATCGTTTGACCACGCTCTACGTTACCCACAATCTCCCGGATGCCCTGTCCTTAAGCGACCGTATCGCGGTTATGAGAGCGGGACGCTTCGAGCAAGTCGATACCGCCGAGAACCTGATGCGGCATCCGGCTACTCCTTATATCACCGACTTCTTTAGAGCATCGGTACTGACGCCCAAAAATATCGCTATATAGCCAGTATGATTCACGAGTCTAGGAAAAACTATGACGGAGTGTCTATCGGGGAGATGAGGCTAAATCATTTCAATGACCATCGGCCGCCTTTTGCTGAAAGCGTATAGCGAAGCAGGACGATGGGTGCCGTGCCGCTTTTTCTTTAACTGTTTCAGCAGTCCCAAGGCAAGGATCTTTTTGCGGAAGTTGCGCCGGTCCAGAGGCCGATTGAGAATGGTTTCATAAACTTCCTGGAGTTCTCCGAGGGTAAACTCCGGAGCAAGAAGGTTATAGACAATATTCGTATACTGGAGCTTGGAGCGAAGCCGTTTGAGGGCAAGACGCCTTACCTGATCATGGTCATAAGCAAGCGGGGAAATGCCGGGGACCGGTGCCCAGCGGATATCGGCATATTTGGGTCCTGGAGTGAGACGCACCTTGAGATAAGGGACCAATGCGAGATAGGAAACGGAAACCACCCGCGTAGCAGGATCTCTCTCAGGCTTACCGAAGGTATAGAGTTGCTCCAGATAGCCGTGCTTGATGCCGATCATCTCGCGGAGCTCCCGCTCTGCCGCTTGATCCAGAGATTCCTCAGCACGAACCAATCCACCGGGAAAAGCCCATTCCCCCCTAAAGGGACCTTCTTTGACCTGGACAATGAGACACTGGAGTGCCTTGCGATTCACCGTATAGATCACCACGTCCACAGCCACCCATGGGTGTCCCTGAATTCCTGAAAACGCGCGATGTGACTCCGCTTGAGTCATAGCTCAGTGCCAGCCGCTTTATAAACCTGGAAAGGTTGTTGGAATCCTGAATGGAATTTTTACATCAAGATCCGTTATCTATCAAACTGGCCCATGCCCTGGTTCCGGCATCGCCTACAAAATTAAATGGAGGGAACCACACGGGGGTGCTTTTTCTTCAAGAAGGTGGCTAGGAGAGTTCGATCATTTTCCGCAACGCCCTTTCCGCACCTTCTCTGATCTCTTCAGGAAGGGTGATCTTGTGACGCATACACCGGAGTGACTCCAGGGTATCTTCGAGAGTGATCATCTTCA
>JAUXIP010000172.1 GCA_030620935.1 Deltaproteobacteria bacterium
CGATTGCCGGCCTTGGGTTTACCAATCCTGCACACGCCCCATGGATGTTAGCTATGGTGGCGTTGTTAGTGACTTTTTTCAGTGCCAGCCAAGATATCGTCGTGGACGCATATCGGAGAGAGGATCTTGCCGATGAGGAGTTGGGACTTGGTTCATCCTTATACGTAAACGGATACCGTGTCGGCATGCTGCTAGCCTCAGGTGGTGGACTAATTCTCGCCGATCATATGTCTTTCACAGGAGTCTATCTTATTATGGCAGCATGCATGTCCGTGGGTATTGTGACCACCCTCTTGTGCGGTGAGCCTCCTACCCCGGAAGGCACACCACAATCCATGAAGGAGGCGGTCAGTGGTCCCTTTGTTGAGTTTTTTGGGCGGAAAGAGCCCTGGCTAATCCTTGCCTTTATACTGCTTTACAAGATCGGAGATTCCATGGCTAGTACCATGGCGACACCCTTTTACCTAGACATAGGCTTCTCCAAAACGGAGATTGGTATTGTGGTAAAGCTATTCGGTTTCTGGGCGTTAATTATTGGCAGCTTGTTGGGTGGTTTCCTTATGTTGTCTCTGGGTATCTATCGATCCCTTTGGATATTTGGCCTCCTCCAGGCCATATCCACCGCCGGCTTTGCTGTCTTGGCCCTACTCGGGCATACGTTGCTTGGCCTGGCCGGAGTAATATCCTTTGAGAATTTAAGTAGCGGTATGGGAACAGCGGCCTATGTAGCCTTTATGGCCAGTCTTACCAACAAAAAATTTACTGCCACGCAATATGCACTGCTCACCAGCCTAATGGGCGTCCCGCGTGTGATGGCATCTGCACCTACTGGCTTCCTTGTCGAAATGATGGGCTGGGAAGGATTTTTCATATTCTGTACGTTTATTGCCGCCCCCGGATTGCTACTCTTATTACGGTTTTCACACATGCAGGCGGAGGGAAAAGAGTTGGAGTCCGTATAATTCTATATGGCTTCTACAAAGACCTGCTCTTAACTCAAACTAGCCGGGGCCTGGGGGCTCTTTACTGCTTCGATATTTCGCGAAGTAGCCTTTTCCAGGAGTCCCTTTCGCGAGTAGGATCGACCAATGGTCGGAGACGAGTGCAGTGCGCTTTCAGTCTCCTATAAAAATCAGCATTGACTTCGGCCTTTTGCAGAAGACGAGCCAGCGCGCGTGTATCTCCCACCGGGAAATAGCCGGGATAATTCTTTCCTAAAGTACCTACCAATCCAGAAATCTTGGAAGCAACAACGGGCACGGATGAGGCGATAGCTTCAGATAGTGCGTTGGAGCTTCCTTCCATCGTAGAAGTGAGAGCAAGCAGGTGGCTGCTTGCTAATACGCGCCGTGTTTTCCAGTAGGGCAATTCCCCTAGCCAGCGGTAGCGTGGGTTGCGCGAGACTTCGGCGAGGGCGCGTGCTTTAAAGTCCTCGTTGAGAGCGCGGCCCACATGGAGGACGTGAATCCGCGATGATGGGGGGAGGTGACGGGTAGCCATCGCCGTTCGCATAGGATCTTTCTCCGTGCGCATATGACCGATGACGCAAATCCTAAAGCCGTTTCTCCCATTGGGGGCTTGGCCGTTGATCTCCGCGGCAGACTGGTAGATCACGCGTGTTTTGGCGCGAAGGTGTTTTGGAAGCTCCTCTTTGCCCATGGATTGGAGGACGATCAGCCGAGTCGCTAATTTAAGTGACTTTTTTGCGTTTGAGTTGTTTCTAATGTCACGGTAAAGATCTGTCCCTGTTAGGGCAACGATCAGGGGCAAATCCGGGTGTTGTTCATGGAAACGTCGGATAGAGTCAAAGCTGCGCCGTGCGTGGAGAGCGATCAAAAGATCACATGTCTTTCCGTTGTACTCCTGTTCCACGCTGAGGCTATGCCCCAGACCTTTTAGCATTCGGGCCCAGCGAACAGCCGTGATCCGATTGCCGTTCTTGGCGTTAGTCGTGGCCGGTGTAATGAGTTTGATCTTCATAAAGCTCTACTTCGCGCAGGTGCGAAATCCAGCCCAGACATCACGCCGGTCAGGGGTATAAAAGTTGCGCCAGGTGTTGCGGATAAGGCGCGAACGAGTGGTCCAGCAACCGCCGCGCAAAACCTTATGTGTGGAGAACCATGGTTTAGAATATTCTTTATAGGGATCGACGACAAATCCCGGATAGGGTTGGAATTCACTTGCAGTCCACTCCCAGACATTGCCGATCATCTGACGGCAGCCAAAGGCGCTGTCGCCGGCAGGCAAGGCCCCAACTTCCAGTAGACCCATGGATTGCCAATCGAGATTGGTTCTGTCGGGAGTAGGGGGCTCGTCTCCCCAGGGAAACCTACGCTTGCTCTTGGTGATACCGTGCCCTTCCGCGGTCGGTTCCGCCGATGCGGCCAATTCCCATTCGGCCTCTGTCGGTAGTCTCCGGCCTGCCCAATTACAATAGGCCTCCGCCTCGTACCAATTGACGTGAATGACCGGGAGGTGATCTTTAAGCGGCATATGGGTATCGAACACCCGCTGCTGCCATCGGGCCCCTGTATCGCGCTGCCAATAGACCGGGTGTTCGGTCTTCTCCGAAGACAGAGGGGTCTTGGAACCTTGTCCCTTTCCCTGCCAGAAGGCTGAAAAAGAGCCGTCGAGCGCAGGCGTGCCCCCTGACTGAACCCAGCGCCACCCCTCCTCACTCCAAAATTCCCGCTTCCGGTATCCACCATCTTCAACGAAGGCCGTGAATTCTTTGTTTGTAACCGGCGCCCGGGCGATGCGAAACGGTTTTACTTCGACCAGGTGAGCCCATTTTTCGTTGTCGAAGACAAACGGAGAATCATGCGCGGCTCCCAGCCAAAACTTCCCGCCGGGTATTTCCACGTCCCCCGGTAACGGGCCGCCCGTTACAATGGATTTCGGGGCGAGCGGTTCGGCGCCCGTGAATTTGGGAGCGGGATAACCGAGCGTCTGCCGCGTATAGGTGAGCGCTTCGTCATGCATATCCTCGTGGAAAGTAACGAGCCGGTGGAAATAAACGTCCTCCGGGCTGAGTGTTCTGGAAGACAGCCCGTCGATGACGTGATCCAGCGTGGTTTGCATATATGCCAACACACGCTTTCGCGAAAGAAGCTGCAGGTTCCACCGGGTATCGTGGATGACCTCGGTGGAATTGTAGAGGGTATCACCACCCCCAACTGTTGGCTTTTGCTTGTAGAGATGGCGAAGTGTCCAGAACTCCTGGGTCCAGGTGACGTGTCCGATCTCCCACAAGGGTGGGTTGACGATGCTTAGGCGAGGGCCCATCATTTGCTGGTCGGTTAAATCGGCAACCAATTCTAAAGTCCTGGAGCGGGCATCGGTCAATGTATGAGCCAGTTCTTCGGCGGAGTCTTGTGAAACTCCGCTCCTCTCCATTTTGGGCTGCTTGTTCGGCCTAATCATGCTCCGCTTATTTTTATGATACCCAGAGCGAAGGATCAAGTCGGGAAAGAGAGATTATGAGGGGCCCCGACGATCTCTTAAGTTTATTTCCAAAAGGTTAAACCATGGGCGGAATTCTTCAAACCAACTTTGACATTGGTTCTCCAAGAGGTAGAAATGTGCCGCTTTGAGCGCGGAGCGTGTTTTCGACAGTAAAGGCAAAGGTTGATTCTTATCTTTCAGTTTATTGATCCGTTCACAAAAGTCACGGATGGCCCGCCAATGAGCAACGGCGTCGTCTCCAGAACGTTCTCTGATAACACGAGCCCAGCTTTGCTCAGGGTCATAGCCGGAGGGATCGGCTGCGTAATCAAAGCAGGTGGCGAGAGGAATAAAGCTGAGAGTTTCCTGCAGCAGAGGATTGTTTAGATAGCCGTACACCTGTTCGGGTAACCGAGGATCCCGTCCGGTAAGAGGGCTCAGGTGCATCTCCACACTCATGGATAGATCGTTGACCGGGTAGTTGTCCCAAAGGATTAGTGGATGCTTGAGTTGCCGGGCGACATTTCGTACGTGGTCCAAACTGATTGTTTTTGAGACGACAAGGGGACCAGTCCAAAAGCAGGCGACGGTTTGAGGCAAGTTGTCAGCGAGCGTCTCCAAGAAAGATGGTTCGAAGGAACCGAATGAGCGGGCTAATAGAGAATCTTCCGTGTAGTAAGAGGGGCAGATCCACCATTCTACATCGGTCCAACTGGTAGGCTGTTGTCCCAAGATCTTCTTGAGCCAGACGCCTTCTGCTTTAGCTAGGCTCCCATTGAATTCCTTTTGATCTTTTTCGTGCTCCAGCCGAGAAGGGATGTCGTCAAAGAGAACGGCAAAGGTCCGCACACCGGCTTCATAAAATCGCTCCGCTTTAGTGAGAAGACAGTCTACGGGTTCTTGAGCCGTAAAATAGAGACCCTTGCCGGGATGGAATCCGTAGACGAAGTCAATATGGTGCTGACGAGCCAACCCAATGAGGTTCAGGAGCTCTTTCCATCCGGCCTTCGGATACGGTTCTCTCCAACGCTCGCGGTGATAGGGGTCGTCCTTGGGAGCATACAGGTAAGTATTCATTCCTCTCTTGGCGCCGAATTCAAAGACAGCGGCGCGATGAGACATGCTCCACGGGGGACCGAAAAATCCTTCGACGATGCCGCGCCGAGCAAAACCGAAATCCTTGGGCATTGACGCTCAATCTCGCATATTCACACGTGCTCAGCAAGTAAATGTCGCGCACCAGATTGGAGTGCGCACAACTATATAGGAGATTGCGATCTGCGCCGGTCTTGCAGCCTTGGGGTTGACGCTGGTTTCGAGTTTTTTGACCAGCCAACAGATAGGGCTCCGTATTGTCGGGGGCGTGTTCCTCTGTTATTTGGGGCTGCGGAGCTTCTTGATTAGGCCTAGGGGGCAACACCCGCTAAAGAAAACGGCTTGGTCGGCGCACTACGCCTCGACTTTCTTTCTGGCCAACGAGCGGTTTTGCTCGTTGGCCAGGATGTAGGGTAGATGAAGCTTGTTTCGAATGGAAGGTTTTATCTATCTGTTTCGACTGCGTCTGGCTTGCCTGTGGTCGCGTTGGTTGTCGCGTATTTCTTGGCTACGCTTCTGCCAGTGCTCATACCGTCTCTGCAAAAGGTCTCGTTTTTGGCTTTTTTTGGCCTGCTTCCGCCGACGCTCATACGCCTGCCGGATTTCATCGGCTCTCTCGGGGTGCCTTTGAATCATTTCCTGCATTTTCTCGCGTAGTCTACGCTCTGTGTTCTCCCAGCGGCTGCGTCGTGCCACGCGTCTTTCGTTGTAACGCTCGAGCCGCTCTTCATGCCGACCCTCCACTCGGTGACCGGGTTCCGCTTCTGGGCCATCAGCCCGGAGGGGCCTGGCGTCAAGTAAGAATAGACCAATGACAAAACAAAGAAGGACGTAGCTCATGGAAACCTCCTTCCGTCGCACTATGGTGGTATGTTTGTGGAGCTGTGTTGGTATCATGGCTTGTCTCGAGAAC
>JAUXIP010000025.1 GCA_030620935.1 Deltaproteobacteria bacterium
CCCACAAATGCCTCGTGTGGTATTTGCACATTTGTGTTTCGGCGCTTCGGGTAATACACTTCGATCCCCCCCGCCCCCCCCGGCGCCGGGGCCCCCCCGCGCTTCTTTGGAAGACCACACTTTTCGAACTGGAGCCAAAAAAACTTCTTGACAACAAGACGCCTCAGAGATAAGAAAAGCTTGCATAAAGTTCTAGGTCCCATATCGGGATAATCGGGAAGCCGGTGAGATTCCGGCGCGGTCCCGCCACTGTGATGGCTACGAAAGCCGCGATTTCAAGCCACTGTCCTGAGCCGAGTCGAAGGATGGGAAGGCGCGGCGAGTAGGAATTTCAAGCCTGATCAAGAAGGTCCCAGATGTCAGGCGCGCGAAGGGCCGCGAGTGGAGGCGTACTATAACGGTACGTTGAAGCGAGCGGACCGAGCGCAACGAAGCAGATGGGCCTTTTTCAGCAGGCGACTAAAGCCTAAGCCAGGAGACCTGCCTAGAACCCCAAAAAACCGGCCTCTCCGAAGGAGAGAGAAAGGTTCTAACCGTGACGCTCCCTCGAAAGTATTCGGTCCATTTTTTCTCCCGATAGTTCGAGGCAAAAGTTCCTTTCCTTTACGGTTCAGTCTCTTTCTCTTTCCACAATTTCGCCGGCGGCCAAAGTGAACCGTTATGAAGATGGCGTCGTATTTTCTAATTTCCGCTGCTTTTCACGCAGCGGTTCTTACCTTTCCTATTCCCGGGCTTGAGACGGCAAGGGAGCCGGTTATCCCCGTGGTGCTTCTTGTCGAAACAAGAAAGACACCTACACAAACGCCGGCCCGAAACAGTGGCGTGCAAAAAGATGAGAAGAAGGCACGCAAAAAAATAAATAAAAAGCCTCAAATTAAAAAACCGGTAGAAGAAGTCGTAGAACCAACCAAGCCTGACAAAGAGGAAGAAGTAAAAGAGGCGGTTTCTGAGAACGATATTTTCCCTCCGCTTATCGAAACAGTCAGAGAAGAAGCGCTGGTGGTAGCGGAAGTGACCCGGCCGGATATCAAAAGAGTGAAGGTTTTTTCGACGGCGGCGGTGGGAGAGAGCACAAAGAGCAGAGAGCAGCCGAAAGAAGAAGTGAGCCTACAGACAGAGATAAAGTTCCAACAGGCTGTTGAAGAGAAAAAAAACAGCATGCTCTCTGCCGAGGTGGTCTTCGCACAGGCCGGCTACGCCTACAATCCGAAACCACAGTATCCCGAGGAGGCGCGTAGGGAAGGATGGGAGGGAGTGGTGCTCCTGCGGGTGCTGGTGGATTCTGAAGGGGGACCTGAGAGCATTGAGCTGAGCCGGAGCTCTGGATTTGAAACTCTCGACCAGGCAGCCGTCCAGTCGGTTAAGAGCTGGCGCTTTCATCCCGCCCGCTATGGAGATCAGCGGGTAGAAAGCTGGGTAAAGATCCCCATCATATTTCGTTTGGCCGATCTTAAAAATTAAGGAGTTGGAATATTAGAGAGTAAAAGGCAACACATATGATCAACCGCAGTCGGTTTTAAGGGAAAGGGGTGTGAAGCCCCTGCTGCCCCGCAACTGTGATGGCCACGAAAGCCGCAGGTTAGCCACTGTGCGCCTTAGGCGCATGGGAAGGCGCGGCAAGTAGGAACTCCCAGCCTGAGCAAAAAGGTCCCAGGTGCAAGGCGCGCGAGGTGGCCGCGAGCGGAGGCGTACGAAGAAAGTACGTTGGAGCGAGCGGACCGAGCGCAACGAAGTAGATGGGCCTTTGTTGCCAGGCTGGATAAGCCTAAGCCAGGAGACCTATCCGTTCTGCCTCAACAACATTCCCCTTTCGCGGGAAAAGGAGGTTGTATGAAAGTTCTTCTTTTATTTTTTTTCTGGGTCTTTCCTGTGTGTTCTGCCATAGCTGCGGAACCGAGCCAGGAAGAGACTTTAAAGCCGGTCGTGGTGACGGCGACCCGAACTGAAACTCCCCAACAGGAGGTTACCACCTCCATCTCGGTAGTTACCGCCGGAGACATTCGAGCGCAGCAATCGGAAACGGTCTTGGAAGCCTTGCGGAATGTACCGGGATTGGACGTTGTCCAGTCCGGCTCCAGGGGTACTACTACGTCTGTGTTCATTCGCGGCTCCGATTCGGACCAGGTGTTGGTCATGGTCGATGGAGTCGAGGTCAACAGCACAACCTTAGGATCGTTTAACCTTGCTCATCTGACAACAGAAAATATCGAACGGATTGAGATATTGAGAGGGGCCGGAGGTACGCTGTACGGTTCACAGGCGATCGGGGGGGTGATCAACATCATTACAAAAACAGGAAAAGGACCTGCCGAGCTAGGCTTTTCCGCCGAAGGAGGTAACGGGCATAGTCACCGCCAGACGCTGAGCCTGCGAGGCAGCGTAGAAAAGTTGGGGTATTCTCTTACGGCAGCCCGCATGGAAACTGATGGCTTTCGTCGCTTCAACGACGATTACCAAAATCTGAGTGCCTCTGGGCGGCTGGACTACAGGTTTAATGAGGATTCGGTCCTGAAGGGCATTTTCCACTTAGTTAAAACCGAGCAGGGGCTGTTTAACAGCAACAGTTTTATCCCTCTGCCGGATCCGAATGCCCGCGAGGATCTGTCGGAGTACATCGGCAAGCTCGAGTGGGAGCAGCGTATCATGAGCGGATGGGATTACCGCGCATCCGGATTCATTTTTAATGAGCATGACAAATTTAGCGATGATCCGGAGCCAGGCTCCTTTGATGTCAGGTCCAGAAATCGGTTTCGCACCCAAGTCAGCGGCGCGGACTTTCAAACCAACTATCGCCTCGGGGATTGGAGCACCACGACATTTGGCGTGGAGTTCAAGCGCAGAAAGGCCAGCACCTCCGGTGGGATCAATGAGGCAATCAGGAACATGGGTTATTATCTGCAGGAACAGATCCGTCTCTTCGATGGTCGCCTCATTTTGATCCCTGGGATTCGTTTGGATGACGACCAAACGTTTGGCACGGAGTGGAGCCCGGCGTTTTCTGCCGCCTACCTATTCAACGAAACGGGGACTAAGCTCAAGGCCGGGTACGCAGAGGGTTTTAAGGCGCCGACGCTCAACGAACTCTTCTTTCCCTCATCGACTCCCGGTTGTCCGCCGTTCGGAGACCCAAGTTTGGGACCCGAAAAAAGCTGGGAGCTGAACGCCGGGTTTGAACAGAAGATCCTTGCCGAGCGGATTCAAATCGAGGGCACCTTTTTTCACCGCGAGGTAAAAAACCTCATCGGATTTGGGCCCGTGGCTCCGGGCGGATGTCCCTTTACACCCTTTAGAGCGATGAATCTAGGGTCTGCCCAATTCGATGGAGTAGAATGGGCGGTGAGAATAAAAATCCTTTCCGGTTTCCTGGTCGGGGCGAACTATACCTATCTCGCTTGGGACACGCAGAATGGCCGGCTTACGCGGCGGCCGAGGCATCGTGGGAATATCAACCTCAACTACCTTTATGACGGGTTCCACGTCAACTTCGACGTCAACATCGTGGGGAGCCGGGATGATGTTGACGCGGTTACGTTTGCCAATATCACCAAGGAAGGCCATGTGAAATTGGATCTGGCGGGTTCTTATGCCTTGCCTCTCAAGATACCGTTGGTTCAAGAGGTGAGCCTCTTTGGCAAGATCGAGAATCTCCTCAATAAAAAGTACGAAGAGGTAGACGGCTTTCGCGCCCGGCCGCTGAACTTCTTAATCGGACTGCGCGCTGTTTTTGGCAACAAATGATCAAACAGGAGGTAAACTTATGGAGCGAAGCAAAATCCAGGTATTGAGCTTTCTTCAGTGTCTTGGAGTCCTGCTCTTGCTGTCTGTCGGCTGTCAGTCTGGGGCAAAGACTATGGAAGTGTCCGTGGCCGTAGATTTTGGACCAGCAAATCGGCCGGAGCGCCTAACAAGGGTTGCCGTTCCTGAAAAAAGCACTGCCTTCGATGCTCTGAGAAGCGCCTTTCCGGTCGTTACTTCAGGCAGGTGAGCGGTAGAATATTTTGTGGAGGAGATAGGCGGAGTGAGGAGCGACGCTGTGAACCACTACTGGTGGTATTTCGAGGTTAACGGTTATCGTTCAAATGTCGCAGCGGAGCGGTATCTCTTAAGAGAAGGAGACAAAGTCAAATGGCTCTATCTTTTCGCGCCGCCGAAATCTTCCGCGAAAACTTTGCCGGGTGCAAAGCAAGAACCGGAATTATGAATTGTCCCTTGACCGGGCGTTGCCCGGATTTGTTCTGGATAGCCCGGATTGTTCATTGACCTTGGGGCGAGCCCTTCCGGGCGACAGTATGTCGCGGTTTCTCCCTGTTGCATGAATGAAGCGGGCTAGGAGTCACCAAACTATGATCCGTGTAGAACAAGATGCTTTAATTCTTGGTTTCCCCCAACCGGTGCGCACTTTGAGCTGGGCTGTTTTAAACGGCGGCTTCTGTGACGCCGACTATCTCATCAACCACCACGTGGCCAAGGGAGATATCGCCTTTGCCGACAACCCGCACAATTGGCTCCAGCAGCAGGTGTGCCGTCTCAACCTTCGAGGCAACGTGGTAGGGATGGCCACCGCTGTAGAGATGAGATTGCGCACCCAGACCTCATTCACTTCAAATGAGATAGAGGTAAGATGCTTTGCCACGGCCGGCCACGGCAATGCGCTGACAGTGGGAGACGGAGTCTATTCGGCTTTAGAACAGGAAGCCATCTCTCCCCACACGATCAATTTGATTCTTCTTGTCCGCCCTGGTCTAAGCGACGAGGCGATGGTTGAGGCGGTCCAGATTGTCACCGAGGGGAGAGTGCGGGCGCTTAATGAGGGCGGAATCCGTAGTTCCCGCTCAGGGTTGCCTGCAACCGGAACCGGCACGGACTGTATCGCCGTCGTGTCCTTAGATAAAGGCCGGGGTGCTTATTGCGGCAAGCACACCAAAATCGGTGAGCTGATCGGTCTGGCGTCTTACACTGCTGTGAAAAAAGGACTAGTGGTGGGACAGACTTCAACCGGGCTTTGAATAGGAGGTGGATTCAAATGGAGCCGTTAAAACCCGTAGACTTTAGTCCGTTGGAGAAAGACGCTGTTTACAAGGCTATTGCTACGCGCAGAGATGTCAGGCGATTTCAGTCCTCTCCGATCCCTTCAGAAGTCGTTGAGCGGGTCCTGCTTGCGGCCCACCACGCCCCCTCGGTCGGTTTTATGCAGCCGTGGAACTTTATTCTGATCCGCGACCCTGAGCGCAAGAAACTTATCAAGGAGGCTTTTCTGCAGGCGCGGAGCCAAGAAGCCGAGCAGTTCTCCGGCGAAAGAAAAAAACTCTACCTTAGTCTCAAGCTCGAAGGGATCGAAGAGGCACCTATCAATATCTGCGTGACCTGTGACTCGACTCGTCATGGTCCGGCGGTTTTGGGCCGCACCCTGACTCCGGAGACGGATGTCTATTCCACATGCTGCGCAATACAAAACCTCTGGCTGGCGGCCAGAGTCGAAGGGTTGGGGTTGGGTTGGGTGAGCATTCTCTCGCGCGACAGGCTAAAAGAGATCTTGAAAATTCCGCCTCATGTGACGCCGATTGCCTATCTCTGTCTCGGTTACACGAGCAGTTTCGAGCCTAAACCTGAACTGGAAAAAGTAGGCTGGCTCAAGCGCATGCCTCTTGAAGAGGTGATCTGTCGTGAGACGTGGGATGGGAGGGACGGAAGGTAGAGGAGTCCATCGCTATGGCCAAGGCCCTCATGATATTGGGAACCGCATCGGACGTGGGGAAGAGTGTCATAGCCGCCGGCCTCTGTCGGATCTTTTATAGATCCGGTCTGCGTGTTACTCCCTTCAAAGCCCAGAACATGTCGCTTAACTCCTATGTGACGCCCGACGGCGGAGAGATCGGTTGGGCACAAGCCGCCCAAGCAGAGGCCTGTTGCCTTGAGGCGCGGCGGGATATGAACCCGGTTCTTCTAAAACCGGTTTCCGACGTGGGCTCTCAGGTGATCCTGCAGGGGAAGTTATATGGAAATATGGGGACCAGAGATTACTATGCCTCTAAAAGACATATCTGGGGAAAGGTCAAAGAAAGCTATCGGAAACTGGCGCAGGAATTTTCTCTCGTTGTCCTTGAAGGCGCCGGTGGGGCCGCGGAGATCAATCTGCGGAAGCAGGATCTGGCTAATTTCCGCATGGCGGAGTTTGCCGACGCGGATGTTATCCTTGTCGGGGACATCGAGCGTGGAGGGGTATTCGCCTCGCTCGTAGGAACAGTAGATCTGCTACAGCCGGAAGAAAGAAAGCGGATTAAAGGACTCATCATCAATAAATTCCGCGGCGACAAGAGACTCCTTGGAAACGGCATTCAGTTTTTGGAGCAAAGAACAGGGATTCCGGTGTTAGGTGTCGTGCCTTACGCCGATGGAATCACCATTCCCGAGGAGGACTCCGTGGCGCTGGAGCGGAGGAAGAGAGAAGAAAAACCGTTCAGCCCCCACACTGTCAACATCGCTGTGATCCGTCTTCCCCATATGGCGAACTACACTGATTTTGCGGAGCTGGAGAGAGAAGAGGGTGTGATACTACGCTATGTGAGAGAGAGGGAAGGTTTTTCAATGGCGGATGTGGTGATCTTGCCGGGCACCAAGAATACCCTCGGTGATTTGGCATGGCTTTGGGAGGAAGGTTGGGCGAAGGAGATTCTGGCCTACGCAAAAAGAGGTGGTCGGGTCGTGGGCATCTGCGGCGGTTATCAGATCCTGGGAGATGAGATAAGAGATCCTCTCGGTGTCGAGGGAAGAAGGAAAAAGGGGAAAGGATTGGGGCTCTTGCCCGTGCAGACGGAGTTGGCGGCGGAGAAGACCGTGGAGAAAGTCATCGCTCGCTCGCGCCTAGATGGATCGAGCGGCTTGATTAGAGGCTATGAGATTCACATGGGGAGAAGTTGTGTCGGCGAAAACGCTTCTCCGGCATTCAGCATTATCGAGCGGGGAGGAGTAAAGGTAAGCGAGACAGACGGGACCGTGGTTGGCGATGGACGTGTTTGGGGAACGTATCTTCACGGCATTTTTGCCGACCCTTCTTTTCGCGAGAGTTGGTTACAAAAGATTTTCCGGTGTAAGGGCCTGCGGAGAAAATCCCGGCAGAAAGAAAAAAACGAGCCCTACGACGCCTGGGCCGCTCATCTGTGCCGCCATCTGGACATAAAAAGGATCTTCCAGCTGGTGGGGATAAGGAAACCGAAAAAGCTCTTATGGACTGGCAAACGTTATTAGAATCGTCTGCGGCGCTCCTGATAGGAGCTTTTCTTCTGGATCTCGCCTTTGGTGATCCTTGGTGGTTTCCCCATCCGGTGGTCTTGATGGGTAGATTCATCGCTTGGGCAGAACGACGCTTTTGGAGCGGCAAACCGCGGCAGGATTTTATTGCCGGCATGATTGTCACGCTCGTCTTAATTACCCTCTCAGCAGGAGTTAGCTGGGTTCTGATTTCCATTTTTTCCTTGTTACCCCTGCTGCCTTTTTTTCTGTTCACCGTGGTCCTCGCCTCGATGACCTTAGCCACGCGAGGTCTTCTTGATGCAGTCGCTCGAATAGAGACTCCGCTACGCATCGGCGATCTGGTCGGGGCACGCAAAGCTCTCTCCCACATCGTTGGAAGAGAGACTCGCTCTTTGGATGAGGATAAGGTCTTACGCGCCGGGTTGGAGTCCTTGGCCGAGAATATGTCTGACGGAGTTGTCGCTCCTCTATTTTATCTTTGCCTGGGAGGAATTCCCTTAGCTATGGCTTACAAGGCGGTCAACACTCTGGATTCAATGATCGGATACCGGACCGAGCGATATCTTCACTTCGGCCGATTCGCCGCTCGGATGGATGATCTCCTGAACTTTATCCCGGCGCGGCTGACCGGCCTCTTGATTGCGGTAGCGGCTTGGTTTATGCGGTTGGACGGGACACGGGCGCTCCGTGTGTTGCGGCGCGACCACGCCAACCACCTGAGCCCCAATGCGGGCTATCCTGAGGCGGCTCTTGCGGGCGCTTTCGGAATAAAACTCGGAGGTCCCAGTATTTACTTCGGTCAAGAAATTCAAAAGCCCCCTATCGGCGAGGAGATCAATCACGTTCACATGAATATGTTGAAGGAGGGACGATGGCTAGGTCTGATCACGGCGGCGCTTTCGCTGATTACGTTCTTGCTACTGCTGAGCCTGCCTTTCGTACGCTTCTAGGTTTACCGGAGCTTAAAAGAGAGCATGGAGGCAATGTCTTCGCGTGGGCGAGAGACACAGGCCTTGACCCCCGGAAGATTATCGACTTGAGCGCCAGCATCAATCCTTTGGGCCCGCCACCTTCGGCGCGAAAGGCCTTCTTTCAAAGCTTTGACACGATCTCTTCTTATCCAGACGGGGAAGGCCGGGAACTGAAAGCGGCATTGGCGCGACACCACGGGGTGAAAACAGCAGAGATGCTTTTGGGGAATGGATCGACCCAATTGATCTATCTTTTATGCCGAGCATTGAAGCCCCGAAAGGCTCTAGTTGTCCGCCCGGCCTTCTCGGAATACGGCAACGCCCTAAAACTCGGCGGGACAGAGATCCGATCTTATTTTCTGTTGCCCCAGTACGAGTTCAAACTGCCGCTCCAGGATTTTCTAGAGGGATGCGCCCGTGGCTTGGAGATGATTTTTCTTTCCAATCCCAACAGCGCAACGGGACAGCTCATTCCTAAAAGAGAGATGACAGAGATTGCCCGGTTTTGTTCCACGAAAAAGATTTTTTTGGTCGTCGACGAGGCCTTCATGGACTTTGCCGAAGGAGAGTCGGTCAAAGACTTAATCAGAGAAAATCCTTATCTCGTCGTGCTTCGCTCCCTGACTAAGTATTACTCCCTGCCGGGCTTGCGCATCGGCTATCTCCTGGCTCAAAGCCGGATTGTAGATCTGCTTGGGCTCCATCAAGAGCCCTGGTCTGTGAATGGGCCGGTCCAAAAGGTTGCTCTCGCCTGCCTTGGGGATACGCGGTTTAGGTTAAAGACAGCCAAGTGGCTGGCGCAAGAAAGAAAATTCCTGTTTGACACTCTCGCCAAAATGAAAGGGTTTTATCCCTTTCCCTCCCAGGCAAATTTTATCTTGATGCGGTTGGAGTGCCCTAAGTCCAACGCGATGGATCTTCGCCGGTTTCTTCTCCCGCGGGGGGTTCTGATCCGTTCCTGCGATTCTTTTTCCACGCTCGGAGAAAACTACTTCCGAGTGGCCGTGCACCTAAGAAGCAGCAGCCTACTTCTCCTCAAAGGGTTAAAGGCGTATGTGAAGTCGATTCAACCTTCGTATCGACCCAGGAAATCCGCCCATGGCTAGAGAAATCGTGCTGATTACCGGGGGCGCACGTTCGGGGAAAAGCAGGTATGCCGAAAAGCGCGCCCTTGGGCTGGGGCCGAGACTTCTCTATCTCGCTACCGGCGAGGCAGGAGATGAGGAGATGGCGCGGCGAATCACCGAGCACAAGAAAAGGCGCGGTGAGAACTGGATCACTGTTGAGGAACCGCTGGAAGTGGGAAAAGCGCTATTGGCGCACCAAGAAAAAATCGGCTGCGTCGTGGTGGATTGCTTGACTCTCTGGGTCAGCAATCTCCTGATTCGGAGAGGCGAGGAGGGCGTTAAAAGCGCGGTGAAAGATCTCGTGGATAAGTCGGCCCATTTTGATTTTCATCTGTTGCTTGTGGCCAACGAGGTCGGCTGGGGAATTGTCCCCGACAATGCGCTTGCACGCCACTTTCGTGACCTTGCCGGATGGGCGAACCAGCAGATCGGGGCAGTAGCGACCGAGGTTATTCTGATGGTCGCCGGTGCTCCTCTTACGGTAAAGAAGATTGAAATAGGATGAGCTTGCAGCAAACCCTAAAAAAGATTCTTCCCGTAGACCGATCCATTGAGCCTGAGGCGCACCGGCGTCTGGATCAATTGACCAAGCCGCAGGGCAGTCTAGGTAAGCTGGAGGAGCTAGCCCTCCACGTGGCCTGCATCCAGGGCGAGAACCCGCCGCGTGTGGGACAAAAACTCATTTTCATTTTCGCCGCCGATCATGGAATCGTAGGAGAAGGAGTGAGCGCTTATCCCAGTGAGGTCACGACTCAGATGACCTATAACTTTCTCAATGGTGGGGCGGCGATCAATGTCCTGGCCCGGCAATTCAATGTGGATGTGGAAGTGGTGGATATGGGAGTCGACCACGAGTTTCCGCCTTTGAAGGGCCTGCACTCTCTTAAGGTTAAGCGTGGTACATCGAATTTCGCGCGAGGGCCAGCCATGACACGGGAAGAGGCGCTGCAATCCGTTGAGACAGGGATTCGCTTGGCTGAGGGAGCAGCTTCTTCAAATCTCTTCCTCCTCGGCGCGGGCGATATGGGGATCGGCAACACCAGCAGCGCGGCAGCGATCTGCTCTGCCCTGACAGGTATTTCCGTCGGTGACATCACAGGCAGGGGAACAGGCATCGATTCATCGACTTGGCAGCGCAAGGTCGCCGCCATTGACAAGGGACTCGCTTTAAACCGTCCGAATCCCGACGATCCGCTCGACGTTCTGGCCAAGGTCGGAGGGCTGGAGATCGGGGCGATCACGGGTCTTATCTTGGGCTCAGCGGCCCATCGTACGCCGCTCGTTCTGGACGGCTACATCTCCACTGCGGCGGCGCTCCTGGCTCACCGTTTTAATCCGAGCGTCGGCGAGTTCCTTTTCGCCTCCCACCTTTCGGCGGAGAGCGGCCACCGTGCCATGCTCGATCATCTCATGCTCTCTCCCCTTTTTGACCTGGGAATGCGCTTGGGAGAGGGAACCGGCGCTTGCATCGCCATGGGGCTTATCGAGGCCGCAGTAAAAATCATGCGCGAGATGGCGACATTCGAAACGGCCGGGATTGCGGGGAAGAGGGAGTGAGATCGTTACTGGCTGCGTTTCAGTTTTTGACTGTGCTTCCGTGGTCCAGGACAGTGACCCCCACACCGGAAGAGATCGGCAGATCTACGCCGTTCTTCCCCCTAGTGGGGTTTTTTCTCGGTTTGATCCTCGTCCTCTGCAATCGCTTTCTTGAGCCGTATCTAGCATCGGAAATTTTGAGTCTTATAATTGTGACCCTCTTGATCCTGATGACCCGGGCGCTGCATCTGGATGGCCTCGGAGATACCTTTGACGGACTCGGCGCCAAAGGAGACAGAGAAAATGCTCTAAAGGCGATGCGTGACAGCCATATCGGAGTTTTTGGTCTCTTGGCGGTTTTGATAGTCGTGGTGCTTAAATTTCGTGCTATTGAGCTGATGGAAGAGACGCGCGAACAAGGACTCCTTCTGGCTCCGGTATTTGGTCGCTGGGCAATGGTCGTGTTGGCTTACCGCGCAGTATCGGCGCGCGAGGGGTTAGGTCGGATCATGGTGGAACATGTGCGGGGACACCACCTTCTCCTCGCCACTGCAGTCACCCTTGTACTGGTCATCGCCTTTTCGGGACGAGTCGGTTTGTTGATTACCATCGGGATCTTACTTTTTACACTTTCCAGCAGATTTTATCTCCATCGTCGCTTGGGCGGGGTGACGGGAGATACATTCGGAGCTGTCGGAGAGCTAACCGAGACGTTTTCTCTTGTTGTCTTTGCGTCGCTTCAACGTTGAACAATCTATGACTCGTTCTTTATCTGCCTTTGCCATTGCAGGGACCCACAGCGGGGTTGGGAAGACGACCGTTACGCTCGGGCTCTTGGCTGCTCTGCGCCGTCGAGGCTTGAAAGTCCAACCCTTTAAAGTCGGCCCGGACTTTATCGACCCCGGACTGCACCGCCAGGTGGCAGGAGCAGCCTCTTACAATCTCGATGGCTGGATGTTGAGCAGAGAATTCAATCTTCAGTCCCTGCGGCGACACTGTGATGGCAAAGAAGTCGGTGTGGTGGAGGGGATGATGGGTCTCTTCGACGGCTATGACGGGAAGAGCG
>JAUXIP010000370.1 GCA_030620935.1 Deltaproteobacteria bacterium
GCCTCGCCCACCATGACCACGCAAAAAAGCGTTCCGGCAAAAGCCAGAACCGGGATGTACACCAGGTGCGGGTAATTCACTATGTTTTCCGAACCCTGTCTAAGGAGCGCCCCCCACGAAGGTGTGCCGGGCGGCAGCCCGTAGCCCAAGAAATCCAGGGAAACCAGCACGCTCATATAGCCAACCACGGCAAAGGGCAAAAAGGTCACGATGGGTACGAGGGCGTTGGGCAAAATATGACGGACCATAATTTTGCGATCCTTCACGCCCAGGGCGCGGGCCGCCTGCACATAATCCTTGGAACGCTCTCGATAAAACTCGCCGCGCACGGTGTAGGTTATGCCGGTCCATCCTAGCAGTCCCACCAGCATGAAGGCGAGGATCGCAAATTTGACGATCAAGGAAACAGGGCCTATGACGCTGGAGATTATAATCATCGTGAAGAGAAACGGGATGGAGGACCAGATCTCTATCAGGCGTTGGGAGAAGATGTCGAACCATCCGCCGTAATACCCCATGGCTCCGCCCACCAGCACCCCGACGGCAAAGCCCGTGAAAGCCACTAACAGGGCAAAAGCGAAACAAATGCGAAATCCATAGAGCAACTGGGATACGATCTCACGGCCCTGCTCGTCGGTGCCTAAAATCGGAAAGCCTTTCTGAAAGGGCTTGTGCGGCGGCGCGCCGGGGAGCCCCAAAAGCTGTTCCCTGGGCGAGTAAGGGAAAGGCGGCATCAGAATGGAAGCCTTGCCGCTTTCGAGCTCTTTACGAAGGACTCTCAACTGCTCAGCCTTTTTTCGAATGCCCTCGTATTCTACCAGCTTCGACTCCGGGAGCGGCAGGGAAGGGTCGTAAAGCAGCCCTCTATTTTTGGCCTGCTCTTCGAGCACCTTGCGAAAGCGAGCTTCGTCCTTGGCGATGCCTTCCTCCATTTCTACTATTTTCGCGTCGAGGACGGCGGGGTCGCCGATCCAGGCGGAGTATTCTCTGCAGTCAAGGTCTCCGGCATCGTCTAGCCCGTAGTCATTGGCCGCGACCCGGTCGTTGAATTTAGCGAAAGGAATCAGGAAATTGCCCCAGTTGGCGATCGCCGAAAATTGAACCTTCTCGCCGTATTTAATATAAATGGGCTTGTTGTTTACGAAGAGCTCCAGCCCCAGACTCATGACCGAGGCCATGGTCACCAGCACGAAGCATGCGTAACCGCGTTTGATTTGCTTGAACCGCCGGATGCGCTTTTCGGTGAGAGGCGTCGGCTTCATGGCGAACCCGAGAACGCGGCCCAATACAGTGAACAATATTGGGATAATCTTTAAAGCGACCAGGTAACTGACGGCGAACACCAGGGCCAGCCCCGCTATTTTTGCGACAAAGGTCATGACGACGCTCCGAATCGTATGCGGGGGTCGATCATAGCCCAAATGATGTCGGACAAAATGTTGCCGAAGAGCCTGATCGCCACGCCTATTACCAGGGTCGCTAAAATAATAGGATAATCGCGCTGCACCACAGCCTCGTAGCCCATGAGTCCCATCCCCGGAATGTTGCAGACTTTCTCTATTAAGAATGATCCGGCGAACAAAATGCCCACTGCGTGGCCGATTCCCGCGGTTATGGGGATTAGTGAGTTTCGGAGTGCGTGGACGAATATTACTCGCTTTTCCGACAGCCCCTTGGCGAACGCGGTTCGCACGTAATCGGCGCCCAGGTTTTCGAGAAGGCTGTTTTTCATGAGTATGGTCATTGTGGCGAAGGAGCCGATCATGTAGCCGGTAATCGGTATCAGCATATGGCGGACGCGGCCCAGAAATGCTTGTAGATAGGTCAGCTGCTCGATGTTGTCGGGCTTGTAGCCCCCAAGCGGCAGCCAATCGACGTTTACCGCCACGCCGACGAGCAAGAGCATGCAAACTACGAAGCCGGGTATGGAGTAGCCAAGAAAGACGACAAAGGACGAAGCGGTATCGAAAAAGCTGTGGTGTTTTATGGCTTTATAGACTCCCAGCGGCACGCACACAAGCCAAGTGAGCAGATAACCGATGAGCCCGAATTGAATGGAGATTTCCATCTTCGAGCCTATGAGCCCCAACACCGGCTCGTTGTGGGTGTAGGATCGGCCGAAGTCCAGCTGAACAATGCCGCTTAAGCGTTTCTCCACCTTGTAGATGAGCCCGACCTCGTTGATTTCAAATCCACGTTCGGCTGCAATTTGCTCCCGTTTTTCGCCCGCTGCCCGGATGGCGGCGATCAAACTCAATGCCTTTTCGGCGTATTCCTTGTCTTCAGTCAACTCGGTTTCAGTAAGCACGGCGCAGTATTTGCCGTTTGCATAGGTATGGCCTTTGGTCTCCAAAAAGGCCAGAAGCTCGTCGAGCTTGCCGTAGCCGCCGCCCCGCAGCTCCTCGGCCCGGTTGTAAAAGCTCTTCTCATCGGCCTTTAGCTTTTCCACCTCTTCATCTGAAAGAGTTCGATAAAGTCTGCCCCGAAAGACAACGTGCTCTTTGGGCGCAAGAAATTCGTCGAGCTCCGTTTCCCGCTCCCCTTGCTTTGCGAACAAGTCTTTAAGCGGTTTGAACGCTTCCCCGTGTTTTTCCATGGTGGAGGCGGGAACCCGCGTCTTGAAAGACCTTTGCCAAAGGCCCAGCCACTGCAAGTATCCTACGAAAATCGGGCGGTCCAACGCGTAGTACTCCTCCAGCTCCTTCAGACCCTTTGCATCGAGCTGAAGATCGCCCTCGGCAACCGTGCCTCCAGACGATCCCCCGCCGCCCTCGCCGCGCATGGCGGCCATCTTCATGGCGGTTTCGGCCTGCTCGATGGGGCCGCCCGGAACAACGCGCAAAAACGTGTAAACCATAAAGGTTATCACGAGAAACGTAATTGGAACCAGCATCAGGCGCCGGATAAAGTATGCGCTCATGCCGCTCATTTATTTACCTCGTTCATGGGCAGGTCGTGTTCGTTCCACCAGGTCTGTTCCGGTGCATCATATTGGTTAAGCGGCTTGTCAGGGTAGTTGGATGTATTTGTGGCCTTGTTCGCCTGGGTTCGACGATCACGCGCTTCCTCGTACCACCTATAAGCTATGACGCTGTTCGTACCGCGGGCGAAGCGGCCTGCGTACTCCGGTGGGTGGCCGAACTTATCCCAATAAACGAC
>JAUXIP010000060.1 GCA_030620935.1 Deltaproteobacteria bacterium
AGGGGTCGCAATGGCAAAAAGGAAAGTCCTTAAGGAAGGGTTGCCGCAACATCGCAATCCTATTCCGACCGCGGTAAAAATCGGCCAGATGGTTTTCTCTTCGGCCATTGGAGGACATGACCCGGAAACAAATTCATCTCCCAAGGAGCCGGAGCGGCAAGTGGAGCTGGCTTTCGAGAATATCCGGCGCGTGATGAAGGCCGCCGGTGGGTCGACCGACGATATCGCGAAGATGACGGTCTTCTTAAAAGATATGAAGCACCGGGAACTGGTCAACCGGGAGTGGTTGAAGATGTTTCCCGACGAAGAAAACAGGCCGGTTCGCCATGCGATCAAAGCCGATCTTCCCGGAGATTTAGTAGTGCAGTTGGAGATCGTTGCCGTTCTCTGACATGGAAACACACGTCCAATCATAAATGGCTCAAGATAACCTCATAGAACGTTTGTCCAAACTCGATAGTTGTGCGGTTTCGGATGCCTTGGATCACTTGGGGGTTAAAGGCGCCACCTTCGGTGTCAGACCCATGTGGCCCTGTCCGAGGATCGTCGGGCGTGCAGTGACGGTCAAGATCAAACCGGCAGGTTTGGAAAAACCGAAACAGCATCTCGGCACGCCAGCCATTCACGCCGCTCACCCCGGAGATATCATCGTCATCGACAGCGGAGGGCGGCCGGATGTCTCGGCCTGGGGCGGGCTCCTGTCGCTGGCATGCAAAGTCAAAGGGCTGAGCGGAGTGGTCATTGACGGCGCGTGCAGAGATGTTGATGATAGCCGGGAAGTCGGGTTTCCGGTTTACGCGCGCGCGGCGGTTCCCATGACCGCACGGGGTAGGGTGGTGCAGGACTCTTTTAACCAGGAAGTCGAGTTTGCCGGTGTCCAGGTGTACCCTGGCGATCTTGTGCTCGCGGACGGGAGCGGGGTTGTAATTATCCCCCAGTCGAAGGAGCAAGAGACAGTTCGAGAAGCGGAGATCGTCTTCCAACAAGAAGCCAGGATGGCGGAGCAGATCCGCAAAGGCCGCCCTATTGTTGAAGTGCTTGAAAAGCTCGGCTACGAATCCATGTTGAATACGGATAAGAAAAAGAAATAGACCAAGAGACACGATAACCGGGGATTTGAGCGGAGGAGATCAGCCATGTTGACCAGAGAAGAAAATGAAGTGCTCACCCGTGTCGGTCCGGGCACGCCGGCCGGGGAGCTCTTGCGGCGTTACTGGCATCCGGTCGCGGTAGCAGGGGAGTTGAGTGAAGAGAAACCGATCAAGGCGGTGAAGATTCTGGGAGAAGAATTGGTGGTGTTTCAGGACCGCAACGGGCGATACGGTTTAGTGGGTGAGCGCTGTCCGCACCGGTCGGCGTCGTTGGCGTTCGGGCGGGTCGACGAGGAGGGTATCCGCTGTCCGTATCATGGGTGGAAATTCGACCTCGGGGGGAGATGTATCGAGCAGCCGGCGGAGTCTGCAGGGAGTACGTTCAAAGATAGGATCCGCCACACCGCCTATCCGGTGCAGAAGCTTGGGGGGTTGTTGTTCGCCTATCTGGGCCCGGAGCCGCGTCCTCTGTTGCCGCGCTGGGATGTGCTGGTGTGGGAGGACGGCAAACGCTGGATTCTGAAAGAGTCTATCATTGATTGCAACTGGCTCCAGCCGATGGAGAATTCAGTCGATCCCGCGCATCTCTTTTGGCTTCACGGGAATACGGGCCACCTGGTCGGCCATATGCCGGATTATCAGGAGACTCATGAATTTATCATCTTCGACCACGGTATTATGAAGAAGCGGACCACGCCCGGAAAAAATCCCGGTGATCCGCCGCTGGTGGACGAGCATCCGCTGGTGTTTCCCACGATTCTACGACACGTGGCGCGGTACAAGGGCGGAGGGTATCGCCACAACCTCCAGATCCGGGTCCCCGTCGACGATACGCATACGCAGGTCTTCCGCGTCAACTTCGTACCCTCGCCGACCGAAAAGTCGCCGGCGGACCGAGAGCCGCCGTTCGAGTATTCTCTTCTGAAGAGCGGAGAGCGCCAGTACAACATGAACATCGTCTCGGCCCAGGACTCGATGGCGTGGGAGACTCAAGGGCCGGTTACGGACAGGACGCGGGAGCATCTCGGAGTCGCCGACGAAGGCGTGATCACGCTCAGAAAGCTTTTGAAAGAGCAAATCGAGGTCGTTCAAAAAGGCGGCGATCCGTTAGGAATAGTCCGGGACCCGGAAAAAAACCGAAGCATCGAGTTCAATGTTATCAACGAAAGAATCGGTCTGTATCGCGCTCATGCAACTGGAAAGGAAACCAGGGTTGCAGCGTCTTAGATTGGGCATCGCAGGATTGGGAGCGGCCTCGCGTCAGATTCTTCCTCAGGTCGCAAAAGTGGCCGGCATGGAGCTTAAAGCCGGGGCGGACATCCGGCCGGAGGCCCTCGAAGAGTTTAAACAAAAATATCAGGGGACGACCTTTACCGGGGTGCGGGAGATGTGCGAGAGCGACGAGATCGATGCGGTCTGGATCGCCACACCCAACGTTTGTCACGCCGAACACACCGTGCTGGCCGCGAAAAACGGCAAGCATATCATCGTCGAGAAGCCGATGGCCGTCGCCCTGGACGAGGCCGATCGTATGATCGCTGCGGCCGAGCAGAATCGTGTGAAGTTGGTCCAAGGCCATTCAAAGATTTATGACGTGCCGGTTCGGAAAATGAGAGAGGTCGTCCGCAGCGGCGAGTTGGGGCGGGCGATTCAAATCAGCACGTGGAATTTCAACGATTGGCTGCAGCGGCCGAGACTCGCATCCGAGGTGGACACAAATTTGGGTGGCGGGATCGTCTACCGCCAGGGGCCACACCAGATGGACATTGTAAGATACATCGGTGGCGGCATGGTCAAAAGCGTCAGGGCGGTCGCCGGGAGGTGGGACCCGCATTTCGATACGGAAGGGAATTTTACGGCCGTGCTGGAGTTCGAAGAAGGGACTGCGGCCAGCATGGTTTTCAACGGCTACGGTTATTTCGATATCACGGAGCTGACGTGGGGGATCGGAGAGGGAGGTGGTGTGGCTCCGCCGCGAGTTAAGAAACAGCGGCTCAATGGACCGGTCGAAGCAGCCACAAAGTATGCAGCAGTACCCCACGGCGAAGGACGGAGAGAGCGTCCCCACCAACCCTTTTTCGGTCTTACCGTTGTGAGTTGCGAAAGAGGTGTTATCCGTCAGTCCGCCGATGGTCTCTATGTATACACGGCGGACGGCCAAAAAGAGATCCCGTGTCCCAAGACTCACGGCGGCCGCGCTGCGGAGCTTGAAGAACTCTATCAAGGCGTTACACAAGGGCGGCCGGTATTCCCCGATGGACGATGGGGTAAAGCGACGTTGGAGGCCTGCATGGCCATCCTAAAATCGTCGAAAGAAAAGCGCGAGATCGAGCTGACTCATCAAGTCCCCTGTCCCATCTAAAGCAAACGCAATTAGTGCGTTTGCTTTGGAGCAATGGAGCAGTGGAACAGTAGAGCGATAATTGGGAGTCAAAGTGCTCCATTGCGGTCTAATGTTCTAATGCTCAATTGTCAAAAAATTAAATGCGTTTGTATTAGTACTTTTTGTTCCCAATAATTACTCAAACCGCCAAAAAAGACCTGTCCACCATCAGCCGGCCTGGGAGTCTCTCTCCGGTGCGATGCGATACGTTCATGGAAACATCACGTGTGAGTTCCGTTCGGGGACCTACCTCTCGCGCCGAAAGCAATAGAGTTGTGGTTATTCCGAACGGTTTCGTCTCAGTGCGTTACTTCGACTAGGCTCAGTATGGTGAGTCAATCGAACCATCGGCTTGTTCGGCAGGCCCCCTCACTTTCAAGGATCAGTTTCGCAGAGGGTCACAAGGGGACGGAATTCTTTGAGTTAGAACTCCCGTCCCCTTATTCCTTTCTTCTCTAAATGTTCATATATAAATATTTCATACATTAACGTAAGTCGTTGGAATTATTAAATTTTTTTGACATTTGTGCTTGCAAAAGGTATTCTGTTGCTATTATTATCTTCAGAAGAACTGGTGGACTTCATGGTTTGTGGATGAGGCTCTAGCCAAGGAGGAAGTTTGATGCTGACGAGAGAAGAAAACGAGATGCTGACTCAGGTGGGTCCCGGTACCCCGGCGGGCGAGCTTTTGCGCCGCTACTGGTATCCAGTTGGGGTTGCCAGTGAGCTTACCCCGGAGAAGCCTACGCAAATGGTCAGAATCCTCGGTGAGACATTGGTTCTGTTCCGCGACACCAAGGGAAGGGTGGGGTTGCTTGCGGACCGCTGCTCCCATCGCGGCGCCTCTCTCTGTTACGGTCGGGTGGAAAAGCGGGGGATTGCCTGCCCCTATCATGGTTGGCTTTATGACACGAAGGGGAATTGCCTGGAAACTCCACCTGAGCCCGCCGAGAGCAAATTTCGGTTGACTGTAAAGCACAAAGCTTATCCCGTACAAAAACTCGTCGGTCTGTACTGGGCCTATATGGGGCCGCACCCGGTGCCGCTGATGCCAAAATACGATGTCTGGGTGCGGAAGGATGGAACAAGGACAATTACCATTCAGCCTCAGCTCGACTGCAACTGGTTGCAGGCGATGGAAAATTCCGTGGATCCGGCACACTTGCAAATCCTTCATCAGGAAACGGCTCGGGACGCTCTCGCAAGAAACGTGGCGAGCACCACGCGCGGGTTTACGGACGACGTTGACAGCTTCGACTTCTACGAGATTCCCTACGGCATCATGAAAAGGCGGACCTACAAAAACGGTATCGTCGACGAGCATCCGCTCATTTTCCCCAACATTCTTCGGCAGGGAAATGGGGCGCAGATCCGAGTGCCAATGGACGATACCCATACCAAAATCTTCATCATAAGGTTCTTTCCAAGCGAGGGCGGTCGAGTCCTGAAGAATGAGAAGGGTCCGCCCGTAGAATATGTCAAGCCATACAAGGATCCTCCGGATGCGCTCCATCCTTTTGCCCGGTTCCGAATGGATGAGGTTCAGGCTCAAGACCATATGGCGTGGGAAACCCAAGGTCCCATCGCCGACCGCACCTGCGAGCGGCTCAGCACCTCGGACCGTGGAGTGGTGATGTTGAGAGAGATGCTGAAGAGAGAAATCCAACGCGTGCGACAAGGGCTCGACCCGATAGGGATCATCAGAGATCCGGTTCAGGATGTCATGATCGATACGAAGATCACGGAGTCCATCGCGCAGATATCGCACTCCCGTGCTCCGAGAGCAGTGAACGAATAGCGTCGCTGTCTAAATGAACCGCCCATAATCCGTGCGCAAGTTCGTAACACCTTAAAACCCCCCTGGCCGTCGAGAAGGGGAACTTGCCTTAGAACGTCGAGGGGACTATGATCCTACCGCCTCTTCGCCGTTCTGAAGATCCGAGATTATTCATTAAGCAACGAGGACGGATTCATCATGAGTGATCTTGCGCCATTGCGTGAACTGGTAGCCCGCTCCTGCCGTATCTTGGGCAAGCTTGCTTTGACCAAGGAGCCCAGCGGCCATGTCAGCGCGCGGGTTCCCGGACAGGACAGAATCCTCATCAAGGCGAGAGGTCCCGGCGAATCAGGTCTGCGATTCGTATCCGGCACCGACATTATCACGGTCGATCTCGCGGGGAAAAAGGTTGAAGGGGCCGAGGGACTGGAGTCCCCGCAAGAAGTCTTCATCCACACCTCGCTTTACCGCACCCGGCCCGACGTTCATTGCGTGGTCCACGTCCATCCCTCTACCGTCGTCCTGTTTACCATCTGCAACAAACCTCTGCTTCCGCTCTACGGTGCCTATGATCCCACGAGCTTGCGCTTGCTCATGGAAGGTATCCCCACTTACGGTCGAAGCATAACCGTATCCAACGAAAAGCTGGGTGAGGAGTTTGCTCGTGCTATGGGAGAGAAGCAAGCCTGTCTGATGCGCGGTCACGGCATTACGACCGCAGGCGGAAGTGTCGAAGAGGCAACGCTCACGGCCATCAAGTTGAATGAGTTGGCGACGATGAACTATCGGGCGTCGCTCTTGGGCAAGCCCGAGCCGATCCCGACCGAGGATATCGAGACCATCATGGGCTCGGCGCGGGAGAGAAAACGATCGATGCACTCGGCATCGGCTTGGCGATACTATTGCAAATGGTTGGATGAATAACAGCCTGTTGAAGAAGGATCTGCCGTCAGCCGGCCTGAGAGTCTCTCTCCGGTCCGATGAGATACACCAGTCTTACGCTTGACCCGCTCGCTGTAACTGGAAGAGTAAAGGAAAAAACGACTATGGCAGGAAAGAAAAGTATTCGGATTTTTTATCGGGCGCCGAGTCACGTGCCTCTGTGGAAAGTGATGGAGGAATGCGGCTATCTCGACCAGCACGGCTTGGAGATGGTCTTCGGTTCGATGGAAGGGCAGCGGAAACGGGCCGCGGAAGGACTCCTGTCGGGGGACCTAGACGTGGTTTCGGGAAATCACCACAACCTCTACGCCCACCGCGCGCTGAAAGGCGAACCTTACGTGCATATCGCCCAGAGCAACAACTCATGGCGCGAAAATCATCTGGTGGTCTCGAACGGCATGCGCGGGCTGCAGGACCTCAAGGGAAAACGGGTGGCGATGGACGATTATGACGGCCATACGGGGCTCAACGTCTGGCTCTATCTGAGATTGAACGGGCTGGAAGAAGGAAGGGATGTCGAGTTGGTGACCGGAGCGAAAAAGGGAGTCGACCGGGCGCGCGACGTCATGGCGGGCAAGTACGACGCGACCTTTATCCGGGCCGTGGACCGGCTTCGCGCTAAGGCCATCGGCGCCACAACGATCGAGCTGCCGACGATGCCGATGATCGAGGGAGTGACGCTCACGACCACGACGACTTGGGTGAAAAACCATGAGGAAGAGGCCAGGGGTTTGCTCCTCGCTTTGATCGATGCGATCCACTTTTTTAAAACCCGGCGCGAAGAGACCCTGGAAATCATCAAAAGAACCTGCACCGAACTGCTCAAGATGCAGGGCGACGAGGAGTGGAACTGTTTCTACGACACGCAAGCGGCTTCGCTCGAGGCGAAGCCCTATCCCGCGCTTGCGGCGATTCAAAACGTTTTCGCGCTGGCGCTAAAGCGCAATCCCGAGATCGAGAGCTTCAATCCGTTGGCGCTGTGGGACCTGCACTATCTGCGCGACATCGACGACAGCGGATACATCGACCGCCTCTACTCCTAGCGGGCGGAGGCGAGCACAATCCAACCCGGCAGGGGCGGTTGTGGCCCACAAATTGCGCTTCGACCAGTAAGGACATAATCCGTGCATAAGCTTGCAACATTTTAAAAACCCTTCTCGACGGATCAGGGTAAGGAGAAGAGCATGGGAGAGCTCTCGTATCAGGATTTTCGCGGATTTGTTGAAGAGGCGAAGAAAGTCAGCGATTGGCGCCTAATCGAGGGCGCCGATTGGGACACAGAGATCGGAGCTCTGGTCGAATCGACCGCGGAACTGGTCCCGCAGCCGCCGATGCTCATCTTTGACCGCATCAAAGGATATCCCCCCGGCTTCAGGGTGTTGAGCCTGCCCTACGCCTCCTATAAACGTGTCGCCGTTGCCTTGGGTCTTCCCGTTGATAAGAGCAAGTTGGAGACTTTGCGTCTGGCAGCGCGAAAGATCCGCTCGGTCAAGCCTATTCCACCGAAGAAAATCGACACCTCACCCCTCATGGAAAACGTGATGCAGGGGGGCGGGGTCAATCTACTCAAGTTTCCGGCCCTGCGCTTCCACGAGAAAGACGGCGGGCGTTACTTCGGGCCGGGAGGGGGGCTGATCAATGCCGATCCTGATTCGGGTTATGTGAACACCGGAACCTACCGGATGCAGCTCCATGACCGGCACACTCTGGGTTTGTGGATGAGCCCCGGACAAAATGGCCGGCAAATTTGCATGAAGTACTGGGAGAGAGGAAAGGCCTGTCCTGTAGTTGCGAGCTACGGTCAGCATCCGCTGGTATTCATGCCGTCTTACACGAAGTTTCCCTACGGCTACTCGGAAATGGAAGTTTCAGGCGGGCTGATCGGCCGGCCGTTGGAAGTATTGAAAGGACCCGTCACGGGTTTGCCTATACCGGCGAGCTCCGAGATCGCCATTGAGGGCGAAATTCCTCCGCCGTCGGAAGAGGCGCGGGACGAAGGCCCATTCGGCGAGTGGCCGGGCTACTATTCAGGCGGGACGATCGGCACCGGCGAGCCCCAGCCGGTGATCAGGGTCAAAGCCGTCTATTACCGAAACGACCCGATCCTTGAAGATGAAGCTCCGCTTTGGCCCGGCGCCGTCAAGATGGACTTGCATATCTCCTCCGGTGTTTTGTGGGACCAGTTGGAGAGCGCGGGGATACAGGACGTTGTCGGAGTTTACAATCATACTTCTTATCTTTGCGTGGTTGCCATCAAGCAAAAGTATGCCGGCCACGCCAAACAGGCTGGGATGGCGGCTCTCAGCTGTTCCGCCAGCGCGCGCAACGGCCGCTATGTCGTGATTGTCGACGAGGATATCGATCCGACCAATATCAAAGAGGTGCTCTGGGCGATGATGACCCGAGTGGATCCCAAAACCAATATCGATATTATCGACGGCTGCTGGAGCACGCCGCTGGATCCCCGGATGCCTCCCGACAAAAGGGAGAGCGGCGACCATACGAACAGCAGGGCGATCTTTTTCGCCGTGAGACCCTTCCCCTGGCGGGATAAGTTTCCGGTGGTCAGCCGGACCAGCCGGGAGTTGCGCGAGAGAAACATCGCTAAATTCAAAGACATCATTCCCTTTCCGAAAATTTAGCGCCGATCAGCGAGGAGGACGCCAGAATGATGACGAAAGAAGAAAACGATCTCTTGACCGTGATCGGTCCCGGTGCTCCCGGCGGCGAACTCTTGCGCCGTTACTGGCAACCTG
>JAUXIP010000280.1 GCA_030620935.1 Deltaproteobacteria bacterium
GGAAGGCACCGGCAACCGGCTTGTTGGTGTAGACGGCATAGGCATCGACCTCGACATTGGGGATCCGATAGGGTCCGGGCGATGGTAGGCTGCCCCTGATGCAAACGGTAGCGCTCTTTTCCGCGTAGGCGCCTGCACCCCAAAATAGAGTCATCTTTCGAGCCACCAGTGTCCCGTCTTTTTTAACACCGCTTTTGATGTAAACAACTGCATCGTGTCGCGTAAGCGTTGAGATAAAGGTCTCCGGGCGGTTGAACTTGACCCGGACGGGCCTTCCTTTGGTATGAAAGGCCAAGGCCATGGCAATGGGTTCAACTTTGAGTCCCCCTTTTGAACCAAAGCCTCCTCCTTGCAGAGGATTGATCAAACGGATCTTTTCTTTAGGGAGTTCCAGTGCCTCCGAGATCTCGGTCATGGCTCGAAATGGAGCGTCGTTGGCCACCCATATTGTAATCCTTCCGCTTTCTGGGTCCACTTGGGCATGGGCCGAATGGGGCTCCATGGCAGCATGCTGAATTGTCGGTACGGAGTAACGTTCCTCAAGAACGAGGTCTGCTTCCCTAAATCCCTTTTCAATCTTACCGGTCCTCAACCTAAAGTATTCGCAGACATTGGGCATGGGCGCGGTCACGATGAAGTCGCTCTTGCGATAACTGCCAAAATTTTCGTGGATAGGGACGGCTCCGGGCTTGCAGGCCTCCTCGGGAGAGAAATATGCGGGAAGATCCTCGTACTCTACTTCTATCAATCCCACAGCGGCCTCGGCCGTATCCTCGTCGACAGCGGCGACAGCGGCGACCGGTTCCCCAACACAGCGGACCTTTCCCTGGGCCAGAAACGGCTTGTCCTTAATCGTCTCGCCATGAGTCCAAGGGGCATCCTCGCCGGTAATGACGGCGTGCACACCTGGATATTTTTTGGCCTTTTCGGTATCGATGCGCTTTATCTTGGCATGAGCTCTAGAACTGAATAAGACCTTTCCATAAAGCATGTCGGGGAGAACCAGGTCGTAGCCATAAACCGCTTCTCCCGTAACTTTCTCCTCTGCGTCTACACGGGTAACTGAATGGCCGACAACCGACAGCTTTTCCATCGCTTTTCTCGAAAATCCTCGTTTACCGTTGGATTGTCTGGTTGGCCCGGAGAATCGCGGCAGCATCCTGAACCGCTTGGACGATCTTGGCGTAGCCGGTGCAGCGGCACAGATTCCCACACAAGGCGAACCGGATCTCTTCGTCCGAAGGGTTCATGTTCTCGTCAAGGAACGCCTTGGCCATCATGAGCATTCCTGGGGTGCAGTAACCACACTGTGCGCCTCCATCTTGGATAAACGCCTTTTGAATCGGATGGAGCTCGGAACCGATCTTCAGCCCCTCGATCGTAACGATGTCCGCTCCGTCAAGCTCACCCGAGAGAATAAGGCAGGAATTGACTGGCTTACCATTGAGGAAGACCGTACAGGCGCCACAGTCTCCAGTCCCACACCCCTCCTTAGTCCCTGTTAAGCCGATCTCATCACGTAGCAGATCCAAGAGGAGACGATGGTTGGGCACCTCTAAGGTCTTGATTGTACCGTTCAATTTTACCTGAATTTTTTTATTCACGGTGTTCTTCCTTTAAGGGCATGGATAGCAATCGCCTGTCAGCTCCCGGCGGGCAGCTAAATTTAATTCCACCGGTCTCTTCTCTGAGTCCAGGGGATCGGACTATTCCCTCGGGCTGCCGCATTCAGTAGGGCCCGTTTGGTCATAGCCCGGACCATCTCCTTTCTGTATTCCGCCGACGACCGGACATCACTAATCGGCTTGCATTCTTTGGACGCCTCCTGACCGGCATGTTCGGCCGTCTCTTCAGTTAGGATTTGGTTTTCAAGAACGGCCTCCGCCTTCCTCGTCCTCATGGGGGTTGGTGAGACTGCCCCAAGCGCGATCCGAACTCCCTCGCACTTTTTCTCCGCTTTATTAAAAATAAAAGCAACGGCTACTCCGACGTAGGCCAGATCCATCATTTCACGGGGTGAGAATTTAATGTACTCCCCTACGAGTCGCTCGTCGGACCGTGGGATCAGGACTTCAGTGAGGATCTCTTCCGGGCGCATTACCGTCTGCCCCGGACCACGAAAAAAATCCTCTAGATCAATCAACCTTTCCCCATCCGTACCGTTTATCCTTACCTTGGCTCCTAGGACCAAGAGGCTGGGGGCCACGTCCGCCGATGGGGTGGCGTTCGCCATGTTCCCTCCCACCGTAGCGCGGTTTCTTATCTGGATCGAGCCAACCTCGGCGGCGCTCTGGGCGAGAAAGGGATATCTCCGGCAAATTACGGGAGAGATCTCCACATCGCGCATCGTTGTCATGGCGCCGATAGTGAGACTCCCGTCCGTTTCCTCCCGGATACCTGAAAGAGACGGTATCCTTTTGAGGTCCACGATATACTTGGGGACCAGTCCTTTTTCCTTAATGGCGATGACAAGATCAGTCCCTCCGGCGAGGAAGTGTCCTCCGGGACCGTTCTCTTTTAGCATTGCACTGGCCTCACGCAATGAAGTTGGCTGGAAGATGTTGAGTGGTTCTGTGCGCTTCATATTATTGTTGGAAAGCTGTCAGCGATCAGCTACCAGCCGAATACTGACTGATGAAAGCTGAATTCTGTTTTTAATTCAATCTATCCTCCCGGTAGAGGCTATAACATCTTCACTTCTGTCTTTATGAAGGAGTAGGTTTAACCATACGGCCTATGGGTTTTCCAACTGCCTCTCCATCGCGCATTTGGACATGGCCGCGGACAATCGTCGCCACGGGTATTCCTTTAACTTTCCACCCGTGCCAGGGCGAGGGTTTGTTCTTGCTGTGGAGCTTATTAACGTCGATGACCCCTTCTTTGTCCATGTCGACTATGGTAATGTCCCCGTCCGATCCCAGCCGAATAGCGCCCTTTTTAGGGTAAAGCTGCCACACCTTGGCCGGGTTTTCCGATGTTAGCTTCACGTATTGGTTGAGGGTTATCCTGCCTTTATTGACTTCCGTGAGAATCAAGCGCGGTCCCGTTTCGACACCGCAAAAGCCGGAGATGCAGTCCCAGATCGCCGGTTTCAACATCTTGCCGTAGATATCCGACCCTTTTTCCTCCAGAGTGTGGGGTGAATGGTCCGTCGCAATCATATCGACGTATCCGTTCCGGAGGCCATCCCAGAGGACCTCCCCGTGGTCCCTGCTCCTGACCGGCGGGTTCATCTTCAACAGAGAGCCTACCTTTTCCATGTCCTTGTACTCTCTGAGGAGGTAATGCGGGCCGGTCTCGGCGGTTACTCTCAAACCCTTTGCCTTGGCATCCCGAACCATCCAGGCGGCCTGCTTGGAGCTCATATGAAGGACGTGCAGCTTCGTCCCAAAGGTTTCGGCAAAGAAGAGGGCATGATTAACGGACTCGGCCTCGCAAATATATGGCCGGGAGGATTCCCAATAGACCGGATCGTTTTTACCCTCGGCCTTTAGTCGATTGAGGTTATGGTACATGATCTGGCGGTTCTCCGCATGGATACAGAGCGGCAGTTTGGATTCGGTGATGTTGCGGAAGGTTTCTGTGCAAATCCCGTCGTCAGGAAAAGGGAGATTACCAATGGTCTCACCGAAGAAGATTTTGTAACCAACTGCGCCGACCTTGGCCATCGGTATGATCTGATCCGCATTGGTTTGGACCGCCACGCCCAGAACGCTGAAATCCACCAGGGACTTCTGTTCCGCCAGTCGTTGTTTTTCCTTGACCTCTTCCGGGCCTGTGGTGGGAGGGATCGTGTTTGGCATGTCCACGACCATCACGACACCGCCACACACGGCAGCAGTCGATCCTGTCCCGAAGTCTTCTTTGTGCGTTAGCCCCGGTTCCCTAAAATGAACGTGCCCGTCAATGATTCCAGGTAGGATATGTTTGCCCTTCGCATCGATCTCTTCTTTCCCTTGGGGAAGAGTATCATCTGTACCGATCGCAACGAATTTTTCGCCATTTATGGCAACCCCGCCTTTAAAGGTTTCATCGGGAGTCACAACCCATCCGTTTTTAATCACTAAGTCTGTGCTCATTGGTCCTCCATATTTATTATTCTAAGTCCAATCA
>JAUXIP010000247.1 GCA_030620935.1 Deltaproteobacteria bacterium
AGCAGGGCAATGCCATTGTCAACTCGGTACTCCACCATTTTTTCGCCTTCCATAAAAGACCTCCTGATCGTTGGTTGCTATATCCAATTATCCGGCATCTCCATCCAAGTCAAGTCCTGATCCGGCGATAAGGACACACTGTTCGAACGGTTCAAAGGGTTTTTCTGACGAATTGAACAGCTTGAACTATTTTGAACCGATTGAACTCCGGCGTCAGGGCGAGTGGTTTGCTCCCGAGTAGCCGTGTTGCCTGTTATATAGCCGTCCGGCGGGTGTTGACCCAGAAGGAGAGGATCAAATAATAAGCAGGGTATAGCAGCGAGGCATACACAAGGAGCATGGGGGGATGGGGGAGAAGGTAAATAGTTGCTAGGACAAGGATCCCCCATAGGATTCCCAGCCCGATGGTAGGGCCTCGAAGGATCGGACTGCGGCTCGGATACAGGTATTTGATCGGGACGAATACCAGGAAGGAAAAAACGAGGATCAAAAAGGCATTCATCCAATGGGAAGTTTGTAGAACGTAGAGATAAAAGGCGACGATATTCCAGTAAGAGGGAAACCCTAAAAAGAAGTGGTCTGAGGTCTTGGCTTCTTTCTGGCAAAATCCATAAGCACTGGCCAACAAAGGCGCCGCCGCAAGCCAGATCGCAGCTTCTTTCGGCAACAGATCAGCTCGGACCAGAAAAATTACAGGGACCAGGACATAATTGATGTAGTCAACGATGTCGTCCAGGCGGTCTCCGTCAAACCAGGGAATCCGTTCTTTGACTCGAACCAGGCGCGCCAAGGTGCCGTCGGTTGCGTCGATCAACACGGCTAGGGACATGAGCCAGAAGGCTTCCTGGAATCTTGCCTGTTCGATCAAAGAGAGGGTCAAGAGGGCTATCAGAGCCCCTGAGGCGGTATAAAGGTGGACAAGCCAAGCGCAAGCGGTACCCCAAACCATCGTCGTGCTAGCCCAAATGATTCATGCTGGAGTCCCCTCGGGTACAAATCCTTCCGATCGCGCTAGGTGGCTGATTCCGCGTAGCTTGGTCTTGCCTTGAGACGCGTCATCCAGGCGTGCATGTTCTTATATTTCGGATCTACTGGGATGCCCAAGCGTTCGAGCAGGTCGAGATTAGGCATATAGGCGATATCGGCAAGGCTGAAAGTCCCGGCCAGAAATTCTCGTCCTTCCAGTTCTTTCTCAATGTGGTCAAAACACTTAGTGATCTCGGCCTTGGAGTGGTCGATGCGTTTGGTGTCTCTTTCGCTCTCCGGTTTGCGAGTTTCATGGATGATCTCAATGAAGTGGGGGTTGAGATGATTATCCCTGAAGTCTTCGGTGAGCCGCGCCCGTGCCCGCCCTTCGGAGTCTTTGGGCAGCAGGGGAGGGTAGGGGTACTCGTCCTCAAGGTATTCATTGATGACCGTGGAGTCATAGACGATGAAGCCTTCATCGTCCAGGGCCGGCACTTGGCCGAATGGCTGAATCTTTAAATATTCGGGTTTTTTCTGTTCCTTCTTCGAGAGATCGACGTTGATCCGTTCGAATTCCAGCCCCTTTTCGATCAGGGCGATTCTTACCTTGCGGGAATTGCTCGAAAGGGAGAAATCATAGAGCTTGATCATCAGTCGGAGTCCTCCTTGGAAATCAATATCAAAACTATCATACCCCGACTTATGGTTACTTGCCACCCCGGCTCGTGAAATCCGAAACTTTTCCCTGGGATCTTTTTGTTGACCAGGCTGAGAGCAGAATTCTTTTACCACCCGAGCCAGTAGGTGAAGGCACACTTTTCCCGGCTAGAGACTAACTCATGCCTCCGCCTCAAATAAGATTATGCCTTGATCTTGGAAAGAATAACAAAATTGCTTAATATAAGAGCAATAGGGGGCATGCCATGAAGCATACAAGAACAATCTGGGCGGTTCTGTCTTTATTTGTCGGGCTTGCATGTTTTTTGCCGGCCCACGTCTTCTCGCAGAGTCGGAAGCAGTTGATCGAGGGAGCTAAAAAGGAGGGGAAGGTCGTTTGGTACGGCTCCTTAAGCCTGGAAGATATTAAAGTACTATCTGAAAAATTTCAGAAAAAATATCCTTTCCTTAAAGTAGAGATTTTCCGCTCCAGTGGGGAGAACCTAGCCAATAAGATCATTACTGAAACGCGCGCCGGGAGATTTTTTTACGACGTCGTTGCCACGGGGGCGTTTGAGGTATGGCCTCTATACAAGCGTGGTCTGGTTGGTAAATACATTTCTCCTGAGAGCAGGGCTTATAGACCGGCTACCAAAGATCCCCAGGGTTATTGGACCGATCTTTACGACAACTACTACGTCGTGGGTTACAATACCGCACAGGTGAGTAAAAAGAATGCTCCAAAAAAGTGGAGGGATCTCCTCCACCCCAGGTGGAAGAGCAAGTTTGCCGTGGATATGGAAGATTACGAATGGTATATGGCCATGATTCAGTCCATGGGGGAGGAAAAGGGTAAGAAGTTCATGCGGCAGTTGGCCAAACAAGATATCCAGTGGCGTAAGGGTCACACTCTGATCGCACAATTGGTCGTGGCAGGGGAGTTTCCGACGGCGTTGGTCTATGGCCACCGGGCGGAGAAGATGAAGGCTCAGGGGGCGCCGATCGACTGGGAACCTTCCCTCGATCCAGTCGTCAGCGGGATGCGGGTAATCTCCATTGGTGCCAAACCCCCCAACCCCAATGCCGCCAAGCTTCTTATAGACTTTGCGCTCTCCAAGGAAGGTCAGACTCTGATCAGATCTTTTTACAGGATTCCAGCCCATCCTAGTGTTAAGCCTCTCGCTGCCCAGCTGGATCCCGCAAACTTGGATATCTTCCCGGCCTCTCCGAAATTGGCGGAGAACTCTGCGCGCAACATCAAGGAATTCAGAGAGATTTTTGGGCTTCAATAGACGGATGTTTTTGGGGAGTTTTCAGGTTTTTGCCCGGCGGTTCGGGACGACATCGGTTAAACCCTAGCCGCTGGGAGGAGAAGATCCGCCATGGCCAAGTCGGTCGTAATTTTTACCCAGCCTGGTTGAGGGCCTTGCAACGGAGAGAAAGAGTTTCTTTCTCAAAAAGGGATTTCTTTCGTCGACAAGAATGTCCGCGAGGATCAGGCGGCGCTGAAAGAATTCCTCTCCATGGGGTATCAGAGCACGCCCGTGACGCTCATCGACGGCGAGGCAATAGTCGGTTTTGATCAAGAGAAAATTGAAAAGCTCTTAGAATTATAGTTTCCCTCAGCTCCCTCTCATTTGAGATTTCCAGCCGGAGGAGCTTAACATCTTCCCCGTTATCTTCTTGGATTCATCGGAACCCAGAAAGACAAAAACTTCGGTGACCGACTCAGGCCTGCTGCCCTGGTAACCGGTAAGTTTCGTCGCGACATAGCCGGGCTCCACGGAGTTGACCCGGATGTTATATGAGCGGACTTCCGCAGCCAGCGTCTGGGTCAGGCCCTCGATACCCCATTTGGAGGCGGCATAGGCGCTGAAATTAGCGTAGGCCCCCCGGCCGATGGAAGAGGAGATATTGATAATAGAGCCGCTTTTCTGCCGCATCATGATTGGAAGGGCCGTTTTGGTTACGAGAAAAGGGCCCCGCAAATTCACGGCAATCGCGTAATCCCATTTTTTCACCTCCAGGTCGACCATCGGGACCGGCCGGGTCATGACCCCGGCGTTGTTCACCAAGATGTCGATCCTCCCATAGTTTTTTTCAACCTCTTTGACGAGTTCCCGGACTGCTTCCTCCGACGAGACGTCACACACCCAATGACGGCACTCTCCCTTGACTGCCTGAATTTCCCCTGCGGTTGCCTCGATTTCCGCGGCGGTCCTGGCGCAGATAGCCAACTTAGCCCCCTCGCGCGCGTAGGCGAGCGCTACAGCCTTGCCGATGCCTCTTCCACCTCCGGTGATCAGGGCGACTTTTCCTGCTAGTGTCATTTCTTTTCTAGCTCTCGATTTCTTTGCGAAGCAGCGCCTCAAGCTCAGGAAGCCAGTCGTCGATAGGCACCTCGGAGTCTACGATGTTTTCGATTGTTCCGTTGGGTAGACGTTTGACGCTTCCCGGATGGTTGGGTCCAAGGGGGATGGTGACCGCCTCCCGAGAGATCGACAGACTCTCCAGAATGGCGAATATCTTTTCAATCTCCTTGAGAGTGACGACGTTTATCGCCATGCGTATGTTCTCTTATATTTTGTCCGGGGATGCAAATAGCCTTTCACAGCGCCCGGCGGTGGCGATGTCCTTTGGCCTATAATCCGTGCGTAAGCTTGCAACATCTTAAAAACACTGGCCGTCGAGAAGGAGGCGGGTGCAAGGCGGAGCGAGGGATCGCACAGTAGCGTACACG
>JAUXIP010000039.1 GCA_030620935.1 Deltaproteobacteria bacterium
AAGTTTTCTGAACCATATAAACTCACATATTTACCTCTCATCACAACATATATAGGTGGCATTCTAGGTGTGATATTGTGTTTTGTATTAGAAAAAATAATAAAACCTAACAAACAGCTCAAGCACGACGCGCACAATGCGCGCGCGTCTTAGCCGAGCCGTTAGGCCTGAAGAGAAAAAAGGTCGACTGACGGTGCAGGAAACACACGAAACTGCTATCTCTCGTGAAAGGCGACTCTTTCGCCGAGTCGTTGCAGTATTAGCTCTTCTCGGCGTCAGCACCGTAGCCGGCGTATTCTTACTTTTCCTAGCTCGCGATATTGCTAACGCCGAACCATGGATGATGGAAGTATTTCGCTCCCATCCCTCGGCCGTTTTAGGCTTGCCTACCGGAGCGCTTGCAGCACTATGCATCGTACTCTTCTTGGAGTTTAAGACTGGGCCCATTGAGTTCGAGGCGCTTGGCCTAAAGTTTCGCGGAGCCGCAGGAGAGATAGTCCTTTGGGTAGTTTGCTTCCTTGCTATCGTAGCTGCGATAAAGATCCTTTGGTGAGTTGTAGGCCTAATAAGGCGCTGCAGCTGACGGCCAACCCGCGGCTAGATCCGACGGGCCTACAGCCCGCAGCTGAGCCGCGAACCCCGTTAGCCCGTCCGGGGCCACCACCATGAAACCCTTTGCATCGTTGATCAACGAGGTCCGGGCTTGCACGATATGTGCGTCACACTTGCCTCACGGCCCTCGTCCCATCCTTCAACTGCACCCTAAAGCTCGACTGCTTATTGCCGGTCAAGCCCCGGGACGGAAGGTCCATGAGTCCGGAAAGCCATTTGATGATGCCAGCGGGGAGAGATTGCGCGAGTGGATGGGCGTGACGCGCGATGTGTTCTACAATCCGGAGTTCGTGGCAATTCTACCAATGGGTTTCTGTTACCCCGGCACGGGGAGGACAGGAGATCTTCCACCGCGAGCAGAGTGTGCGCCCGCGTGGCGCGAGCAACTGCTCCGTCGCCTTCGACACTTGGAGGTCACGTTGGTGATCGGACAGTACGCGCAGGAGTATCACCTGGATGAAGCGAAACCGTTGCTGACAGAGAACGTGCGAGCATGGCGCAAATACTGGCCCAGTACGGTTCCGCTGCCGCACCCGAGTCCCAGAAACAATATTTGGCTTCGCCGGAATCCGTGGTTCGAGGCGGATCTACTGCCATTGCTGCGGCAACGGGTCGAGGCAGTTCTTTCAAAGTGAAGTGGGCTAACAACGGCATGCAGCGGACAGCGTTGCGCGCCGCTGATGCCGACCGTTGAGGCTGTAGGGTAAGTCCAAAATCCACGTTTCCGAGAAAATTAATGAGCGATAATTCAAGCAGTTACGAAATTGGATATGTCCGACAATAGGATTTTTCTACAGACTCGTTAGACAACTATGCTATTACGCTTTTTGCCTCGGTAATCCCGACCTGCGGTAGTTTGCGACTCCTCGATTTACAATAATCCCGATCTTTCATCCGTGGCGACGGTCTCTTACGGCAAGGGTTGAGACCGGATCGAACTCTGTGTAATAAGGTATGGCTGGAGAAGGGTCGAGAAGGCGTGAGGCGTGAGGTGGGAGGCGAGAGGGCGGGAAAGATTCGGAGGGAATATGACTGTTGAGGTAGAGCGCATAGCGATTCCCATAAACGTTACGGTCAACGGTGTCAAACATCAGGCAGAAGTGGAGCCGCGGACGTTGCTCGTCTATTTTCTGCGGGAGCATCTGAGCCTGACCGGCACGCACGTCGGTTGCGATACGAGCCAGTGCGGCGCCTGCACGATTCTTATGAATGGCCGGGCCGTAAAGTCGTGCACGATCCTGGCGGTCCAAGCCGATGGGGCGGAGATCACGACGATCGAAGGCCTCGCTCGCGAAGGAGCGTTGCATCCCGTGCAGGAGGGTTTTCGTGAGAAGCACGGCTTGCAATGCGGCTACTGCACACCGGGTATGATCATGACTGCTGTGGATCTGCTGAAGACGAATCCGAAACCGACCGAGGAGGAAATCAGGCACGCGCTGGAGGGCAACCTGTGTCGTTGCACCGGCTATGTCAACATCGTCGAAGCCATCAAATGGGCGGCCCATCAAGGCCAAAGTCAAAAGTAAAAAGGCAAAAATAAGAGGAAAAGATGTTTCCGGCTAGCTTCAGATATGTCGCGGCGCGCTCGGTGGAAGAAGCGATCGAGCTTTTAACCAAGTATGGCGAGGACGCCAAATTGCTGGCTGGAGGACACAGCCTCCTCCCGGCCATGAAGCTCCGGCTGGCCGCGCCGCGCTACCTTATCGACATTGGAAGGTTGCCCGGTCTCAGCGGTGTTCGCATCGACGGGGAGACCCTGGCGATCGGCGCCCTGACCGTGCACGCTGATGTCGCCTCATCGGAGCTCGTCCGTGAGCGCCTTCCCGGCCTGGCTGAAGCAGCCTCGGTGATCGGAGACGTGCAGGTGCGCAATCGCGGCACCATCGGCGGAAGTGTTGCCCACGCCGATCCGGGGGCCGACTTTCCCGTCATCCTGACCGCGTTGGATGCCTCGTTCGTATTGATATCGCCCTCGGGCAGACGAACGGTCCCTGCAGATGATTTCTTCATCGACTTCTTCACCACGGTCACTGCGCCCAATGAAGTGCTGACGGAAATTCGCGTCCCGCTGCCACCTTCGGGAGCAGGTACGGCCTATGCCAAGCTGGGCCATCCGGCATCCGGATATGTCGTTGTGAGTGCGGGGGCACTGGTGATCCGGGAAGTATCCGGCCAATGCACCTCGGCCCGGATCGCGATCGGCGGGTTGGGCAGCGGTCCGCTCCGCGCGGCGGCCACCGAGGCAACGTTGCAAGGACAACCGCTTACTCCGGAAGTTATCGCCGTTGCAGCGGCCAAGGCGGTCGAAGGAGCGGATCCGGACGATGACGTGTACGCCAGCGCGGACTACAAGCGTCACATGGCGACGGTTTACGCTCGAAAGGCGATTGAGAAGGCGGCAGAGGGTAAGTAAAAAGGCAAAAGTAAAAAGGCAAAAAAAGGCAAAAGGTAAAAACAAAGGTGAAAACGGAAAGATGAAAGCGGAAGGGACAGACAAGAGAAGATGGAACTTAAGGATGGAGATATGACGAATCAACACGGTGGGAGCGGGCTAATCGGCGCATCGATTCGCCGGGTCGAAGACAAGGTTCTGGTTACCGGTAAAGGATTTTATACCGACGATATCCAATTGCCGGGAATGCTTCATCTGGTGTTCCTACGCAGTCCCTACCCGCACGCTAAAATTATTTCCACCAATACGAATGCGGCAAAGGCGGTGCCGGGCGTCGAGGCCGTCTTGACCGGCGCCGACCTGAGCGAAAGGTTGAACGTGCCTGCAGGCGCGATGGTGCGGGGTATGAAGATACCGCCGCATCCCTTGCTGGCGCGAGGAGCAGTGCACGCGGCGGGCACTCCGGTGGCTGCCGTTGCGGCGCAAAGCCAAGCGGTCGCTCAGGATGCCGTCGACTCCATCGAGGTCGAATACGAAGCGCTCCCTTTGGTCGTGAATGCCGAAAAGGCGCTGGAGCCCGGCGCGCCGCTGGCCCGCGAGGAGCTGGACAGTAACGTCTGCTACGTCGTGACGAAAAAAGGCGGCGACGTGGACAAGGCATTCGCTGATGCCGACCATATCGTGCGGATGCATATCGCCAGCCCGCGTTTGGTCGCGATGGCGATCGAGCCCAGAGGCATCGTGGCAAAGCCGGAACCGATCGGGGATCTGACCGCCTGGATTTCCACTCAGAGCCCGCACCGTGTGCGCGAAAATCTGGCAAACGCAATCGGTTTTCCCGAGCACAGGATTCGTGTGATCGCGCCCGACGTCGGCGGAGGCTTCGGTAGCAAGGGACCCCTTTACCAAGAGTATGCGCTGGCCTGTTACTTGGCGCTCAAGCTGGGTCGGCCGGTGAAATGGATCTCCACGCGCAGCGAGGATTTCGTCACGACGAATCAAGGCCGCGATCAGGCGATGACTTCCGAGCTAGCGCTCAAACGGGACGGCACCATGCTCGGATTGAAGGTCCGCGTGGTGGCGAACCTGGGGGCCTACCTGCAGTCCAACACGGCGGGTCCGCCCCAGCGTATGATGAGCATGGGACCGGGCTGTTATCAGATCCCAAACTGCCACGTCGAGGTAGCAGCGGTTTTTACCAACACCGTCTCCACCGGTCCGTATCGAGGCGCCGGGAGGCCGGAGTCGGTGCTGAATATCGAGCGGCTGATCGACAAGGCGGCGCGGGACTTGGGCATGGACCGTCTGGAAATCCGGCGCAAGAATTTTATTCGGCCGGAGCAGTTCCCGTACAAGACAGGCGTCGGAGTGGAATACGACTCCGGCGACTACGAGAAGTCACTCGCGGAGGCACTGCGATTGTCGAACTATGACGACCTGATACGCTACCGAGACGATGCTCGGAAACACGGCGAATTGGTCGGGGTAGGTGTTTCGACCTTCGTAGAGCCGAGCGGCGGCGCAGGCTTTGAAAGCGGGACGGTTCGGGTGGAACGGACCGGAGAGATCACAGTGCTCACCGGAGCCAGTTCCCACGGGCAGGGACACGAGACCGCGTTTGCACAGGTTGCCGCCGAGAAGATGCGCGTCTCCATGGACCATGTAGCCATTCGGCACGGCGATACGATGGCGGTCCAGCAGGGTGTCGGTACGTTCGGTAGCCGGAGCGCCGTAATGGCTGGCGGGGCCATGGCCGTCGCGATTGAACGGGTGATTGGAAAGGCTCGCCGCATCGCCGCACATTTGCTCGAAGCGGCGCCCGAGGACATTGTTCAGGCAGACGGCGGCTTCGCCGTGGCGGGAGTGCCGGACCGGACCGTTACGTGGCGCAGGGTCGCAGCCGCCGCACACGGAAAACTTCCGCGTGGGATAGAGCCGGGACTGCAAGAGACGGTTTTTTTCGATCCCAAGCGCGAGGCGTGGGGCTTTGGTGCCCATGTGGCGCTGGTCAGAATCGACCGTGAAACGGGGATCCCTTCCATCGAAAAGCTCGTGGTTGTCGATGACTGCGGCGTGATCATCAACCCCATGATTGTCGAGGGTCAAGTTCACGGTGGCGTAGCGCAAGGGCTCGGCGAGGCATTTCGGGAAGAGATGCTCTACGGTGAGGACGGCCAGGCGCTCACGGGCTCATTAATAAATTATGCGGTTCCGCGCGCAAGTGACATGCCTCCGCTGATCCTTGGGGAAACGGTGACACCGAATCCTTTCAGCCCCCTGGGGGTCAAGGGCGTGGGCGAGGCCGGCTGCAACGGCGCGCCACCTGCGCTCGCCAACGCCGTCATGGACGCCTTGGCTCCCCTCGGTATCGACCACATCGATATGCCCTATACGGCGCCCAAGCTCTGGGCGGCGATACGAAAGGCAGAGGAGAAAAGCTAGGGGCACGTGGTGCGCACCCTCGCTGGATGCTTATCGAAAGGAGGGCGTGTATGAGTAATTATGGTCAGTTCGTTGGGACCGTAAAGGCCGAGTGGTTGGAATCCGGCCGTAAGATGAAGCTACTCGAGGATTTCATCTACATCGATCCCGGTAACTACAAATGGAAGGCTCCGAAGGATTCCATCGTCGACGGAGCATCTATCCCGAGGCTACTCTGGACTGTGGTAGGGCCACCTTTTGCCGGAAGGTATCGGGACGCGTCGGTGGTGCACGATGTTGCGTGTGATCAGAAGTCAGAACCCTGGAAAAACGTTCATCGAATGTTTTTCTACGCTTGCCTATGTGGTGGGGTCGGAGAAAAGAAAGCGAAGCTTATGTTCTGGGCGGTTCGGAGTTTTGGCCCAAGGTGGGGTCCAGAGGCGGAAGCTGCGAGCCCGAAAGCCCCGACAAGCGATGCCGATCTTAGAAAACAAATTGAGGCTATGGAGCAGCTCATCGAACGCGAAAATCCAAGCCTCGAACGCCTTGAGGAATTCTCGGAACCTTACTAAAAAGGAGAAACGGTGCTTCCGACGTTGGGCCTCTAACACTTCGCTTCACGTTGATGAACTCAAGTCATCCAGAGCCGTCGCCAAAGGAGAGGTTTGAGTTTCTGTACTCGAGCCTGTGCAAGCACTACTCACAGATCCTCGACATTGCGCTAAAGGTGACGGGGTTTCTACTTCTCGTTATGGGCTGGCTTGTCACTTCCCAAACAGCCCAGGAATCTCTTAATATATTTCCCTCTCTACGCGGTGTCGGAATCGCTGCTGTGCTGTTCACAGGCCTTTCATTCTCTTTGATCAGTGTTCGTCTATACAAGAAGTCGCAGAAAATCGCGGCACAACTACAAGATCTCGACTATTTTCCTCGCGATTATTACTCTGATCAGGTCATCGAACGTCGCAACCTTACGCTGTTTCTCTTATCTGACATAGTAATGACCGTAGTAACGTGCTCGGTTTTTTTGATTATTTGAGATGGACGCGAAGCATGACCTGCCATTGACTAAGAGAAAACATCTTGTTGACTACGGACTTGGTGGATGCTGAAGCCTCTGGAAAAATAGCTGAAGCTCTCACCTTGACATCCGTAAAGGAAGTCCTATTGCCTTAATTTTCGCGGGACTCCTGCTCGGGAAGCTCGGATTTCCAAGTCCCTTATCTTCTTCTCCGTGGCACGCAACCGCGAATCCGCTACCTTACGCACATGAGGGGAGGTTGCCGTAGCGAGAATTTGTTCAAAGGTCTGTTTGCGGTAGTTCCAGTAACGAAACCTTTGCTGCCACCACTCCAGGGAGCGTCCTTCATGGGGACCGGACTGGGGTACCAATATAACTTCATTCTCTGAATGATTTATATCAATTCGGAACTCAGAGAGGAAGTCCATCCCCAGGAGCCCTTTCTCTCCGAAGCCGGGGTGGATGGCCACCTCCAGGTTTCTGACTTGGGCTCCCTCTAAAGTCAGAGTATTGATCTTAACCTGCGAGACGACGACCGTACCGCCTACTCCCGTAACAGGAAGGGGATCACCTTTTTCAGGATCAATACCGATGTTCTTGGCTTGAGCCAAGGGGATGACGGTCAGAGATGCCCCGGTATCCAGGATGAATTTGACGGGACCTCTACCGTTGACGAGCGCCTCGACGATGATGGCATTGCCCTCACGTGTAAATGGCACGACAAATCGCTGTGACGGCGATGCGGCTTCTGGGCTAATTGACGAGGTTGAGGGCTGACGGCGATTGGGAAGATTTCTCCTCTCCACATTCTCGCGGGATTTTTTGGGTATGGAGTCGAAGTTATCAGTGAAGTGCACACCGCCCTTTTCGTCGACCCAGCGGTAAAGTTCCTGAGCATAGAGGGCCGTTGCAAGATAGCAGAGACTGAGAAAATAGATTCCCAAGAGCCGTTTCATGAAATCGTTGTAAGGATTCAGTGCGTGGCTGATACCAAATAGACAAGATAGAGAATAGCTGACAATGTGGCGTCGGGTCAAACCCGGGCTAGCCCAAGACGACCATGACCGGTTTGTATTCCTAGAGGAACTCCGCTTTTCTTTGGACATCTATACAGTAAAACTCCATGTCTACGTAACCATGCGGGTCGGAGCAGGAATTGAGTCCTTCGCTCTTTGTTGACTACGAACATCGCGGAATAGGTAGGAGGCTTCTTATCTTTTTTGGTAATGAGTTGCCAAAAGTGGTCAAATCCGGCCTTCTCTAGTAACCGTGCGACAGGAAAAGACAAGCTATTCAAGGCTTATTTCCAACCCCGTCACTGGCAAGGAATTTGCAGATAATAAGCTCAGCACGTTAGGCAACCATGGTTGCCCAGAGATTACCCCCATAAGAGCATATAAAAATGGAAACCCTCTACCACGTATTTAGCCTCGCTGCCTTAGTCGCGTTAGTATCCTACATTTGGCTGGTTGTCGTCGCCTTTAAAAAGAGTATTGGATGGGGGTTTGCCGTGATGATCTTATCACCTATCACGGCAATTATTTTTGCCATCAAGAACTGGCGCAAATCAAAAAAGCCTTTCCTGATCTATATCACCACGTCGACGGCCTGTTATGCATATATAGGATACATTTTCGTGTACATGGGCGGTCTTGAAATGATGGACATGGCACAAAGAATCCAACAGGGCAAGTTTAGTGAGCAGGAAGCCGTGCAATTCATGGAGAAAACCATGGATCGCATGGCTACCTCTGGGATGCCCGATGAGCAGGAAAAAGGAGAATTGCACGACGTTCAGGCTATCTTTGAACAGATGAAAAAAGGGGTTGTTGACGCAAAAAATAAGGATGCTGCTCCACTAACGGAACCCAGCACCGGTAGGGCGAGTGTAGCACCAGAAATGAAAGCCGAGGAAAAAGTTGCCTTAGCCGAGCCAACACCGTCGGGATACAAGCCCATCGCAGTTGCGGATGCCGGCAATTATGTTGGCGCGAGTATAAAAGTGGTTGGCAAGGACGGTGTTGAGCGTGAAGGCATACTAAAAAAGGTCGGTCCTGACAGATTGGTGCTCGAAACGTGGGTGTACGACGGAACATTTGGCTTTGAGTTAAGACCAGCCGACATTAAGTCACTACAGGTATATCGCTAGTTGTGAGCATCCCCCCTTTTCGTCAGTTGAAACATGAGATCGCCGGACACCCGATCTTTTAAGAGCTAGCCAGGCGTCAGGCGGCGTTCGAGGTAGCGGGCGTAGCGGGACATGCCGTAGGTGCAGAGCCAGTAGACGACTGCGATGAAGAGATAGAGTTCGAAGGGACGGATCTCGCGGTTGTTCACGATCTGGGCGGCCTTGGTGAGATCGAGGTAGCCGATGATAGACGCCAGCGAGGTATCTTTAAACAGGACGATGAATTGAGTGACCAATGCTGGGATCATGTTTTTCAAACCCTGCGGTAAAACCACGTAGCTCATAGTCTGAACACGGGATAAGCCGGTAGCTGTTGCTGCCTCCACTTGTCCCTTCGGCACCGACTGAATTCCTGCCCTGACGATCTCGCCGAGATAGGCCGCTTCGAAGACCACGAAGGCAGCGACTGCAACGCCGAATTCCGGAATGGGTACGCCAAGCAAAATCGGGATGGCGAACCAAAACCAGAAAATCACCATCACCAACGGCACGCCGCGGAAAAACTCGACGTAAGCGGTCGCGGGGATTCTGATCCAGGGAGAGCGGGCCAGTCGTCCTAGGCCGATAAAAATTCCTAAAATGAAACCGAGGATGATGGCGGGGACTGCCAGCCGGAGTGTGCCGCCGGCAAAATCGCCGAAGCCCAGAAAGCCCTGGATGATGAGAAACCCAAAATTATCGACGATGACGCTTAAGTCCATCTCAATTCTCCGCACGGACGGCTTTAGCGATCAGGCCCGGGATGGCGAAGCGTCGCTCGACCCGCGCCATGATAGCCGCAATGCTCAAGCAAAGCGCAAGGTAGATCATGGTTCCGGCGGTGAGGGCCTCGAGGGCCTTGGCCGTGTAGGCCTCGATCTGGCGCGTCTGAAAGGTCAATTCCGCGACGCTGATCGTCAATGCCACGGACGAATTTTTCAAGAGATTCAAGGTTTCATTCGTTGCCGGCGGGATGATCAGACGAAGCGCGATGGGAAGAATGACAAAGCGGTAGGCCTGGCTCACCGTAAGGCCCGTGGAAAGGGCAGCCTCGATCTGGGTCTTGGGGATTGATTGGATTCCCGATCGGATCACTTCGGAGAAGCGTGCACCATGATAGACTCCGAGAGCAAACATGCCCGCTAAAAACTCGACGCCATAGCTAAAAAGCCAATCTTGAATTGCCAGAGGTAGGAGCGGAGGGACGCCGAAGTACCAGAAGAACATCCATACGAGGAGCGGTACGTTTCTAAAGAACTCGACGTAGAACGTGGCGAGCCAGCGAAGCGGAGCGAAAGGCACAGTGCGGAGCACGCCTGAGAGAAGCCCCAACGCGACTGCGAGCATCCAGCCCAGGGCCGAGATCTCGATGGTGGTGATGAGCCCTTGGAGCAGCCATTGGCCGGACTGCCCACTCCAAAGGACGCTCCAATCGAACTCGTAATTCATCTTACTAAGGGGTTCATAAGTATCTTGACACCTGCCTGACAGCTTCCTGAAAGCTCGGCACCCTCGGGCCGATCCCTTCGAGCGCGGTCAATGGGCCTATGCCTTGTCGGCCACCACCCCATCCGCTCCAAGGGTGGTGATTCCCCAGGCCCGGGCCTGAACGCAACCTGTACACTCCTGTGCCCGCACTCTACAGGCCTCGCCCCTCGGTTGCCTTATGGCTGCTTACTAATGAACTCCTTGGGTAACTCGAGACTCACGACTCGCAACCCGAAACTCGGGAGCCGAGACTTTTTTATTTCGGCACCACCTGCATCTCGAGGAAGTGTCGGGTTTCCTTCGGGAGCGGATAGGGCACTTCTCCCGCTACGCCGAACCATCGGTCGTAAAGTTCGAAGTACTTCCCCGACTCAATCGCTTCCATCAAGCCGATGTTGACGAGGTGGCGAAAATCGGAATCGTTTTTTCTCATCGCCATTCCGTAGGGCTCATACGAATAGAAGTCTCCGACAATTCTCCATTCGTCCGGTTTCGGCGCCTTGGCCTTCAGCCCCGCGAGCTGGATGCCGTCGTTGGTATAGGCGTGAACCTGGCCTTGCGCCAGGGCCTGGAAGGCTGCGGGCTGATCGGGAAACTCACGCAAGCGCGCGCTGGGAACCTGCTCGCGGATGATCCTGGCGTTGGTGGAGCCTTGCTGGGCGGCGATGCGTCTGCCCGCGATCGATTTGATCCCCTTGATCGGGCTCCCTTTTTTGACCAGGAACTGTGCGCCGGTGACGAAGAAGGTCAGGCT
>JAUXIP010000056.1 GCA_030620935.1 Deltaproteobacteria bacterium
CGGGGTCGTTGGAAGAGGCGTTGGATGCGCTGGTGCGGGATCATGGGTTTTTGTTGAAGGGGTATGTGTTTACCAAAGATGTGATCGAGACGTGGTTGAGCTACAAGCGGATCAAGGAGGTGGATGCCCTCAGGCTCAGACCCCACCCCTATGAGTTCGCCCTCTACTTCGATATCTAGGCAGGGAACGGCAATGTCCGAAGGAGGGTAAAATGAAAAAGATTGAGGCCATCGTCAAGCCTTTTAAGTTGGACGAAGTCAAGCAAAAGCTTACCTTGATTGGTATTACGGGCATGACGATCAGCGAGGTTAAGGGCTTCGGCAGACAAAAGGGGCACACGGAGCTCTACCGGGGCGCTGAGTACACCGTCGATTTTCTCCCCAAGGTGAAGATCGAGATCCTAGCCCCTGATGAAATGGCTCCCAAGATTATCGATTCTATCCTCGAGTCGGCCCAGACGGGAAAGATTGGAGATGGGAAGATCTTTGTCTCCTCGGTAGAGGAAGTGATACGGATTCGGACCAACGAGAGGGGGGAGGAAGCCATCCGATAGTTTCTCCCTTCCTTCTGTCCCTCGGCTTTTTATCGCTTCTTCGCTTTTTCTGAAGAGGTCTTGTTTTTTTCCTCCGCTTTGTGGCCGGGTTCGAAGTCTCCCACTTCGTGGTAAACCACCTTTGTTTCCTGCTCGAAGGCCCTGACCGAAGGGACTTCTCCCGGCAGACCTAATTCCTTCCAGCGTGAACCCACCTTGTCGTATATCTCTTTGCGCAGCATCGTGCGCCGGGAGAAAACGGGTAAATAGCGGTGCTCCTTGCAGGCGTTAATGAGAGCCTTGGAGCCATAGGGCCGTTTTTCCGGCGGATTCTGGCTAGGATCGAGCCAGGTGCTCCAGGTGTTGCGCAATAGGTCGATGTCGTCGATCGGATTGCAGCGGCTGCTCATCGCCCAGATGACCTGGTTCATGTCCGTCGGGTCTACGTCTTCATCGACGGCGATGATCCACTTCGTATAATAGGCCCCGCCCGGCACTTGGGCAGTCAGGGCCAGCGCCTGGGCTGCGTGTCCGGCATAGCGCTGCTCGAGACTGATGACCGTTATCCCGAACCCCCCGGCTCCGGCCGGATGGGCGTAGATACCTTGAATGCCAGGAACGCCCAGCTTGTCGAGGTCATCCCAGATGCGGGCGGATCGGATGATGGAGAAGAAACCGCTTTGCTCATTCGACGGATAATCCGCCATCAAGGCGTTCGTCAATATAGGATTTGAGCGATAGTGCATCGCGGTTACATCAACCAGTGGACAACCCGCCTCCGGCCTCCCGTAGTATCCGGGGAATTCGCCAAAGGGACCTTCCTTCTTTACGGAGTTCGGTGAAATGATTCCCTCGATAACCAACTCTGCATTCGCCGGCAATAATAGATCGGTGGTAGTTCCGCGCACCACAGGGATCGGCTGGCCCTTTACCCCTCCGGCAAATTCGTATTCAGAGATGTTCTTGGGAAACGTCTGCGAACCAACAACCATGAATAACGGATCGATCCCCCAAGCGGCGGCGACCTGGATCGGCTCCCCTTTCTGCCAAGATCGGGTTATGTGTAACCGCGCATCTTTGCCCGGGGAGAGATAAAGACCGACCTGATTTTTCCCCTGCAGCATCATCCGGTAAGTTCCAACGTTGAGATAACCGGTGTCGGGATCGCGCGTAATCACGGCGTCTGCCGTGCCGGCATAGCGGCCGCCATCCAAAGGCCAGTGTTTAGGAACGGGCAGATCATTGAGATCGAGATCATTTCCGGTAAGAGTATTTTCGTAAAAGGGGGCTTGAGAGCGCGGCACCTCACGCGGGGGAGTGCGTTGCTTCAGCTTGTCCTTAACCCGACGGATCAATTCAACCGTTGGGGTGTCCGGTGGCTCTTCCAGGGTAAGAGCAATACGTCTAAGACTTGGGCCCAAGATATTCCACAGGTGCTTGGCGCCTATGGGGTTTTTCTCGTAACCTATCGCGGACTCAAAAAGGATCGCGGGCGAGGGATTCTGCTTGGCGACCAGATAGCTGATCGCGCTCATTTCCTCATCGCAACTGACGGATCGCTTGACGCGGATCAACTCGCCGATTTCTTCCACGCGAGTAAGCCATTGGCGTAGATCTTGGATGGGTCCCACATTCAATTTACTCGGCGATTCGGCTTGTGCGGAGCGCTTCTCTCTCTTCGCCATTAAAATACCTCCTGAATATTTCTACCGTATTTTCCTCCCCGGCAACAGAGAGGCAAAATAAGCGAAGGCATCGTAAGAACGGTAGATCATATTTTCCTTCATGTGGTCGATGTCTTTCTGGGGCATGGTGATCGGTTTGCCCAGGCAGCTCGCAACCCACTGGATTCTAGCGGTCCGTTCGAGATAGATGGCGTGGGCCGTCGAATATTCTATAGTGTCACCCACCACGACGACTCCATGACCTTGGAGAAGAAGCGCCATGCGGTCGCCGAGTGCCTGACAGAGCTCTACGCCGTCCTGCACGGTGTAAAGCAACCTAGGACTGGGAAAGATGGGGGTCTCGGGAGCGAAGGGCGCAGCTTGATTATAAATCGGTAAAATCGGAACGCCGGCAACGGAAAAGGCCGTTGCCAGAGGCTGGTGCGTGTGAACCACGGAATTGACGTCCGAGCGACTTTCGTAGATTGCTGCGTGGATCATGGTCTCGCGTGGCGGGACTTTCATCCTGGTCACGGCTCTCTTTTTGTGCGACTTAGCCCAGTTTTCTTCGCAGACCTTTTTGTACTCGTCGATATCAACTGTCAAAATATCCCCGCCGGTGACGGCGCCCAGCGGCACGAGCATCGGTTTGATCAGAAACTTGCGAGTTCCGAGAATACGGGCGCTCACGTGGCCATGATAATCGGCAAGCCCTTGGTGAAACACGATTCGGTTCCCCAAGGCAACTTTTTCTTTTAGGGTTGTGATCTCTTTTCGGCTGATTTTCACTCCTGTTCCTCAAAAAAATAAAGGTGGTTTACGGCACAAATTCCTCAGAGTGTTGTTTTTCTTCGATCGGCGCCTTATCCCATGGTTGCTGCCAGCGGATATTCATCCAATTCCATTGGCCGGGATAAGACCTGACCGTTCGCTCCAGCCACTGGGTAACGCGCAAGGTATTAGTTCTGATGTCCGCCTTGGGATTTCCCGACCGCATGATTTCGAGCTCAGGGTCGATGATGAGTTTAAGCGTGGCCCCTTGGTCTCGCACCAGGACCATAGGGACAACCGCTGCTCCGGTCCGCATCGCCAGAGTAGCCGGTCCCCGCCGGGCTAAAACAGTACGGCCAAAAAATGGAACGGAGATGCCCCTGCTGGACCTGTATTCATCGGCAATGACGACAGCCAGCTGGTTGTGTCGTAAGACTTTGACCAACTCGACGATGGCTTTCCGGCGCGGTCTTGCATGAATCGTTTTTTGTCCGATCTTCAGAGTGTAGCGGTCCAAAAGCTCTGAAGGACCTCCGTTCTGCCGCCGGTTGACCAAGACATAGGTAGGATAGTCTTCGACGGCGAGCCGGGTCCCAAGCAGAAAAAAGTTTCCCAGATGGGCGCTAAGAACAATGACTCCCTTTCCTTTCCGCAGGGCTGTCTCCAAATGTTCTCTACCCACCAGCGGGATCTCCGCGCGGATTTTTTCAGGAGCGGTTTCAAGGGCAAGGCCTAGCTCGACAAAGTCCCGGGTGAAATTTCTTAGCGACTGATGAACCATGTCGCTGATTTCTTTCCTGTTGAGCCGGTCCCCCAACGCGACACTGAGATTCCCGACAGAGCGTCTACGGAAACCGCGAAACAGATAAAAACCTAGATTCGCTGTAGCTTCAGAGAGGAAAAAGAGAAAGCTAGGCGGCAGGATTCTGAACGCGACTAACCCCAACCAAATGCCTACATAGGCGAGCTTTGCCTTAAACCAACGCGTCAGACCCATCGAAAACCCAGAAAATTCACAACCTTAGAGTGCCGCAAGAGGACCAAATCTACGACATTTTCCTATCCATCGCAAGGGGAATGAAACAGCGTCTTTTTGCAATACAAAGAGGGCTGATGCCACAAAAAGGTAGGAAAATCAATAAGTTGCTGTGCCATTCCCGTATGCTTCTCAAAGGCGGATCTGTTTTTCTTTTCATTTTTTTATGCTAAAAGAGTAAGATTGTTGTGAGCGAGGATAGACACTATGCGTATGATTTTACCCACTTTAAAGGACCGGCGGATCGTAGACCGCCACCTCACCTCTTTTTTCCACGACTACAAGCCGTCGGACTTCAAAAGGGCGATTTTCTATATTTCCCGATTTTACCACCTAAAGACGCCGAAGGTGGAGTGGTTTGAGTATATCGATTGGGGTAAAACTGCCGGCAAGACCTACGAAAACGGGCAGATCCATCTGGTCCATCCGGAAAATTGGAAGAAGGGAAGGAAGTACAATTCTGAGAGAAGGTGGGTCAACACGGTCTACCACGAGTTAGGTCATTATATCTTTTGGGCGGATGCCGAAACAAAGGCCAATAATTTTGCCTTGAGAATGGTCACGGGAGTCAACAACCACCATAAATAAGATAGGCTTCGCAAACGGCTCCTGACCTAAGAAGGCGCTCCTCCTGAGCCGCTCGCCCCTGTATTACCATCCATGGAGTACAAAGAGACGTTGAATCTCCCCAAGACGCGTTTTCCCATGCGCGCCAATCTGCCTCAGAACGAGCCCCTTCAGGTAAAAAAGTGGGACCACGAGCGTTTATATGCAAGGATCCTTGAAGCCAACAAGGGGAGGAAAAAATATATCCTTCATGATGGTCCCCCTTATGCCAACGGGAATATCCATCTGGGCCATGCACTGAACAAAATTCTAAAAGATTTTGTCGTTAAGTATAAAAGCATGACGGGATTTCTGGCCCCGTATGTGCCGGGGTGGGATTGTCATGGGCTTCCCATTGAGCTGCAGGTAGAGAAAAATATCGGGAGGGTGAAGAAGAAAACACTAGCCAAGCCCGAAGTCCGGCGGCTCTGTAAAGAATACGCGGAGCGATATATCTCCATCCAGAGAGAAGAGTTTAAGCGGCTTGGCGTCTTAGGAGACTGGGAAGCTCCCTACCGCACGATCGACTACGGCTACGAGGCAGCAGAGGTCCGGGAATTAGGGAATTTAGTTGCCTCTGGGTTGCTTTATCGCCAAAAAAAACCGGTTTATTGGTGTGCTTCCTGTGTCACTGCTTTAGCCGAGGCCGAGGTGGAATATGAAGAACTCACCTCTCCTTCGATTTATGTGAAATTTCCGGTCACAGACCCGAGGGGTAAATTTTCTTTGAATCCCCAAGGTACTTATTTTGTCGTCTGGACCACTACTCCTTGGACTCTTCCGGCCAACCAAGCAATCGCAGTCCATCCCCACTTTATATACAGGCGGGTTAAAACACCTGCCGGTGAGCTCATCCTTAACCAGGAGTTGGTCGGACCACTAGTGAAAATTCTCGATTTCGGCGAACATGATTACGAAGTGGCAACTGAATCTTGGGCAGGCAAAGAGCTCGAAGGCATTACTTGTCGCCATCCATGGATTGACCGCGAGGTGAAAGTTATCCTCGGTGACTTTGTTACACAGGATCAGGGCACTGGTTGTGTCCACATCGCCCCGGGTCACGGTCAGGAAGATTATGAGGTGGGACTACAGTACGGACTTGAGGTATCAGCTCCAGTGGATGCCGAAGGAAGGTTTACAAGCGAGACCGGCGACCTCGCAGGAGAGTCGGTTTTTAAGGCCGACGGTAAAATAATCGAGAAGCTGAAAGACCAAGGGGCTCTCCTCAGTGAGGAAAAATTAACTCATAGTTATCCCCATTGTTGGCGGTGTAAAAAGCCGGTGATCTTCCGGGCTACCGAGCAGTGGTTTGTCTCGATGGAGAGAAACGATTTGAGGCGTAAGGCCTTGGAGGCCATCGATCGCGTCACCTGGATTCCCCCGTGGGGACGGGAGCGGATTCGCGGCATGCTGGAGAGCAGGCCGGACTGGTGCATCTCTCGTCAGCGTTCTTGGGGTATCCCCATTCCGGTCTTCTATTGCAGGAAATGCCACCAGGCGATCCTGACTCGAGAGATCTGTGACCATATTGCAGCTATCTTTCTGCAGGAAGGTTCGGATGCCTGGTTTATCCGCCCGGCTGCCGAGCTTGTCCCTGCCGACCTTAAGTGTCCCGGATGTGGGAACAAGGAATTCTCTAAGGAGGAGGATATTTTGGACGTTTGGTTCGATTCGGGGGTGAGTCACGTCGCCGTGGTCGAAGAACATACCCAGCTCAGAGGCGTCGCCGACCTTTATTTGGAAGGGAGTGATCAACACCGAGGCTGGTTTCATACCTCTCTTCTTACCTCGGTAGCTACCCGCAACAGGCCTCCGTATCGCAGTGTCCTTACCCACGGCTTCACCCTCGACGGCAAAGGCCGAAAGATGTCGAAGTCCGTGGGAAATGTCATTGCGCCTCAAGAAATCATAAAGAGGTACGGGGCAGAAATACTGAGGCTTTGGGTTGCGGCCGAGGACTACCGGGAAGATGTAAGAATCTCGGACGAAATACTCAAGCGACTGGTAGAGGCTTACCGGAGGTTAAGAAATACTTCCCGGTTTCTAATCGGCAATCTTTACGATTTCGGTCCGGAAAAAGATGCCGTCCGGCATGACGATCTTGACGGGCTGGATCGCTGGATCCTTCATCGTACTCAAAACCTTTTTACCAGATGCCGGGAGGCTTATGAGAAATTCGAATTTCACGTCGTTTATCATAGCCTAAATAATTTCTGCAGCGTGGATTTGAGTGCCCTATACTTGGATATCGTAAAAGACCGCCTCTACTGTGAGGGAGCTGGTTCCAAAGAGAGAAGATCGGCTCAAACGACTCTGCACCGGATCTTAGAGGTCCTGGTTCACTTGATGGCCCCTATCCTTTCCTTCACGGCAGAAGAAATCTGGAATTACATGCCGCAGAACGGTCGTCGACCGGAAAGTGTTCTTTTGTCTCAGTTGCCTGTGCCAGACTCTAGTCTTCTTATTGACAAAGACCTTGAGGCTGAATGGGATCTGCGATTCAAGGTAAGGGCTGAGATACTGAAAGCCCTCGAGGCTACCAGGGACGGGAGCATTATAGGGCACTCCCTGGACGCTGAGGTCGTGCTTTATCCGGATATGTACGCCTCACCTTATCAAAATCTGCTCAGAACCTGGCCGGCAGGAAAACGGGAGGAGATTTTCATTGTTTCCCAGGTGAGAGATGAGCCGAAAGAGGCACCCGACTTTGTTTGGGATCAGCTAAAGGCATCTCGAACTGCTAATGGTGAAGACGCCATTGCTACGATCTACACGCCGACGGGAAGGGAAGGGAGATCCTACGATAGCAAGCTTCTCGACGGACCCATTGCCGTCTTCAAAGCCGACTGTCAAAAATGTCAGCGTTGCTGGATCTACCGACCGAGTGTGGGCGAAGATCGGTCACACCCGACGGTCTGTGGTCGCTGTTCCAAGGTCTTAAGATCCGGAGTGGCATCTTGACCGCTAAAGGAAAATTTATCGGACTTCTGCTCCTTTCGATCGTTCTCCTAGATCAAGCAACCAAGTTCGTTATCGATCGTACGTTTCCTCTCCATCACTCCGTTCCGGTCATAGAAAATCTGTTTAGCGTGACCTATATCCGCAACGCGGGAGCGGCCTTCGGCATCTTCGCTGGAAGCCACGAAAGCTTTCGTCGCCCTTTTCTCATTCTTTTTTCTCTTCTGGCCATCGGCTTTATTTTGAGACTTCTCTGGCGTTTGCCTAAGACTGAAAAAGGGCTGATCACGGCGCTCACTCTTATCCTCGGCGGGGCCATCGGGAATCTCATAGATCGCGTCGTGTATGGAGAGGTGATCGACTTTCTCGATTTCTATTGGTCGAGCTTCCACTGGCCGGCTTTTAACTTTGCCGATAGCTTTATTACCATAGGTGTCGTGATCACTCTTTTCCGCCTCATGATGGCCAAAGGAAACGACCCTTTCGCTTCTCAGAGCGAGAGTTAAAATAGCGCGGGAGCCATGATTGCCCGCTATGCCTATTTATCGACTCATTGATGAACTCGTGTTTCCCCCGCCGGAGCACGCCCAGCCGGATGGGCTGCTGGCAGTGGGTGGAGATCTCAGCACCAAGCGGCTGATCTTGGCTTACCAGTCGGGAATCTTTCCTTGGTATGAGGAGGGACAACCTCTCTTATGGTGGTCACCGGATCCCCGACTAGTCCTGGAGCCCGAAGAGTTCCACGTTTCCAAGCGGCTGGCTCAAACAATCAAAAATGGAAAATTCGAGGTTACATTCGATCAGGCCTTTGTATCGGTGATTCAATCCTGCGCTACGGTCCCGCGCAAAGGCGAGAGCGGCACCTGGATTACCCATGAGATGCAAGAAGCCTATATTCGTCTCCATCAGCTAGGGGTCGCACACTCAGTCGAGAGTTGGCTTGGAGGAGAGTTGGTAGGGGGTATCTATGGAGTCTCTTTGGGAAAGTGCTTCTTTGGCGAATCTATGTTTTCCACAGAATCCGACGCGTCAAAGATTGCCCTGGCTGTTTTAGTTCGCCGGTTGATAGATTGGGAATTTCAGTTGATTGACGCCCAGGTAACGAGCCCACATCTCCTCAGCCTTGGAGCTAAAGAGATACCCCGGAAACTTTTTCTCGAGCGGTTGAAAGGCACCGTCCGCCTGCCGACGATCAAGGGCAAGTGGGATGAAGAAGAACGCTAGTTCACGAGGTAACAAGTGAAGAAGCAGGAAGTTATTGAGAAGCATAGGCAATATCTCTTTTCCTGTATTGCTAATTACTACGAGGAGCCTCTGGTTGTAGACCATGCCAAGGGCAGCTATGTGTTCGATACGGATGGGAAGGAGTACCTTGATTTCTTTGGCGGGATCGCGACGATCAGCGTGGGACATTGCAACGAGAAGGTTACGAAAGCAGTCCAGGAACAAAGTGCCAAACTTCAGCATGTCTCGACCCTCTATCCGAACGAACCCCATGTCCGGCTGGCGGAAAAGTTGGCCGAGATCACCCCCGGAAGGCTACAGAAATCGTTCTTTACCAATAGCGGGACAGAGGCGAATGAGACCGCGGTTTTGCTCGCCCAACTTCATACCAAGTGTCAGGATGTCATCGCCCTGCGCCACAGTTATAGCGGTCGTTCCCATCTGGCCATGAGTCTCACGGCAC
>JAUXIP010000185.1 GCA_030620935.1 Deltaproteobacteria bacterium
CAACGTGCCGCTGCCGACAAAATGGGACAACAGTCGAAAGTTCCGTGTCTCGTATCGGACACGACCGGCGATGATTGCCGGATGAATGCCGAGGCGCTGCGCTAGTTCCATGACGGCCAGCGGCGTTGGCTTGTCCTTTACCTTGCTTGTATTCCATATGTCTTCTGGAATGAGCCCATTCTCGGCCCATTCATCCGCTTCGGCTTCTCTCGGATCCTGTCGCGCGCCTTGCATGTCACGAAGAGTCAGATCATCGACGAACGCTTCATTGCTCGTCCCGCTCATATGGCGGCCGATGTGAGCAAGCTCGTGCAGCAAGCAGAACCAGAAGTTGTCGAGCCGATCATAGCGCAAGGTCAGCCCGATAACGGGTGTACCGTCGGCGAGTTGAAGCGCCGCACCGTCCAGGTATGTACGTGGTAAATGCTCAAGATACACGAGATGAATACCGTGATTAGCGAGGAGCTCTTGGGCGAGTCGAGGGCCGTCTTGCGACCAGCTCAACCTTGCGACTTTCCGCAGAAAAGAAAGGTCGACCGTACCGGGTTTAAAGCCGACAGGCAGCCGATGCGCATTTGCTCTCGCTAACACTTCCCAGCACCAAGCTTTGAGAGAGTATGGATCAGTTTTCGCGTTGACACGCGCTTGATCATTCTTCCGGAAGAATGCTGCAGGCAAAACATATTCGCCTCCGGCCCGGTGAATCAGGTCGCGCATGATTTCTTCGGCATGGGAGGCAAAATTGCGTCGCTTCTCGATCCACCCACGTTTTGCCATTTCAGCCAATGGAAACCGGCGCCACTCGGTACCTTCGAGCGCCGAAGGCAACTCGCCGCCCGGTTGCTGTAACAGCGCGTCAGCGGGGACACCGAGATTGGCATGCAGCGCGCGCGCCATTTGCATTGTGAGCGGGCGCTTGCCGGACAGCACCTCGGATACTTTGGCGCGGCTGCCCAGGAACGGGATAAGATCACGGGGCGAAAGCCCGCCTTGCTCCATGCGAAACCGAATTGCTCCAAGCGGGGTTGGAAGACCCATGGGGACATGCTTCGCCTCATAAAGTTCGACAAGGTCGGTAAGCACATCGAGTTCCTCACCCTCAGGGGTACCACCCTCGGCGTCCATAAGTTCATCAATACGCGCGAGAGCGGCTTCGTAATCTGCCTCGCTTCGAATTGCTCGAATATTGCTCATCTCACACCTCCTCGACGTCGATCTCATCATATTCTTCATGTGTGCCGACGAAACGCACATAAACCACCCGGTACGGATAGTTGATCTTCACAACGAGCCGGTAATCATTCCCCTTGATATTGAACACAACGCGATCCCCTACAAAACTTGCACTTCTATACTTCTCTTTTACCTGTGAAGGCTTGGTCCACTCTTCCTTTTCGACTTCGCGATACCACGCCAAGAGCGGATCTTCAGCATCTGGATAGCGCATCCAAAATTCGCGCAGAGTCCTCTTCGCGATGATCCGCATTGCCTAATATAATATGTTCCCTAAATATTATCAAGTAGTTTTAATAAATTAGGGAACATATTATTAAGGTACTAATATACATAGATAATCTGATAAAGTGAGAGGCCTGAGTATTAACCTAGTGGATGCCCTTCGAATATATATTCCCGCGCATGACGAGAAAGCCGCGGGTCGAATTTGAAGGGGCGTTTTGCCGTGTTATCGTGCATGGCAATCGGCGGCGGAAGATCTTTCGCAACAATCGGGACCGGCTGAGATACTTGGGTCGAGTTGACCATTGCCGCCAGCGCTATCGATTCACGATTTACGACTGAAAAAATAGGGGCCGTATATGATTGATCTTAAATATTCCCTGGTTATCGAGGCGACAGAAGACGCGAACTTCTTCGGCTTTTATTCCCCCGATCTGGAAGGACTTACCGGGGTCGGCCATTATTATTGAGTGGGGGACTCGTACTTTTTGGCTTTCAAAACGCCCTAAACTTGAATCTCACAAATCTCCGAATGAGTTCGAAGTCCTGAGAGCTCAGCGTGATAAGGGTCGCGCCAATCCCCCGGCAGGAAAGGACGATCATAATGTCATTAATTAAAGCAATCTTCTTGCTTTTAAAATCAGGGCACCTCAAACCGATTCTAACGGCGAGGGTCCCTGCTTCTTTCCAGTCTTCGTAGCTGGGATTGATAACCCTCCCTACCCGTTCAAAGGGACGAAAAAAGTTCTGCACACGGCGCAAAGCGAGGTCGTTTATGCAGCCTACGATAAGCTCCTGAGCCACGACACTGGAGAAATAAGTGGAGGGGATGGATCGAGTATATTGGGTGGTGTGCTGCAACGCAAAATGCCGGTCGAGCATGCAGCGGATATAGATGTTGGTGTCGAAGATATACTTAGCGGCCATAGAGGCCTTCTACCCCGCCGACTCCTGCATTCTCTATCCACGCCTTGGCTGCTTCTTTCTGAAAAAGGACCAAATCCATGGCCTTTTGAATGGCTTCTGTTTCTGTCTTGGCTTTAAGGAGGCGCTGGACTTTTTTGATCTTGGCCTCATCCAACCAGTAGTTCTTGCGCTTAAGACCTTTCATCACGACCTCCTTTAGATACAATGTAAATCCCGCCTCTTGAGGCGGGCACAAAGCCGATGGGGTTTCCAAAGGGGAGAAACGGCAGCTCTACCCTTTGGTCGAACACGGGTATTCAAGCCCCGTGTTCGATATAACTTAATACGTACAAAATACCCTATCTTGTACGTATAGTCAATTAAGAAGTTGGCTGGTTGTGGTAGTGCAAATGGTTGACTGACTTTGGTCCACACTCTTATAGAAGACTGCCCGTATTGAGCGGACCTATTGAAACCTCTGGAAGAGGATGATTTAACCCTGTTGGGTTGAGTCCAGTATAAATACAGTAGATTTTGAGCCAAAAACTAGTAATTTTACCAGTTGTCATAGGCTACCCCGGGATAGTAACCTAGATAGAAAAAATTCACCCCAAATTATAAATAAAATCAAAGAGGGTGATTTTAAAGGAGGTCGATCGTGAAAAAAGTATCCATATTGGTTTTTGTACTATTTGTTTATGCACAAGCTGCCGCTGCTTTCACTATTGCTACAGGCTCTAAGGAGGGAACTTATTTTAAGATAGCCCAAGACATTAAAAGAGTAGCCAAAAAAGAAGGGCTCGATTTAAAAGTTATAACGAGCAATGGCTCCTTCGAAAATATCAAACTACTGGGTCAGGGCAAAGCAGACCTGGCGATTGTTCAGAAAGACGCCCTGGGGTATTTTGCAGATTTTATAAAGGAGACAGACAAATCCGATGTCTTTGACCAGGTCAAAATTGTTTTAAACCTTTATCCTGAAGAGGTCCATGTCATCACCAACAATAAAGATCTCGCCTCGTTCCGCGACCTTCAAAACAAAAGGGTGGCTGTGGGATCTAGAAACAGCGGCACTCTTTTAACCAGCGATTACTTATTCCAAGCGTATAAACTTAAGGCCAAGACGTACGACTTTGGACCAACTCGTGCCGTCGACGAGTTAAGAAAAGGGAACATCGATGCGATGATCTTTGTGGGCGGCGCCCCTGTAGCGGCTTTCAAAACGTTAGACAAAGAGTTTCGCTAGGTCCGACTTCCCCAAGACGATCGATTGGACAAAATATATCAGAGGAAGATTCTGGAAAGGGATTTTTATAAGTGGGCTAAAACCGATACGGCAACCTACGCCATTAACTCAGTGATCGTTGCACGGAATCGTAACAATCAAGATTATATTGTTAATCTGCAAAGGTTGGTCCTTGCCATCTTGAAGAATAAAGAGAGCCTGGAGAGCAATGGCCATCCAAAATGGAAAAAATCGCTCATCAGATACTTTTATAGAGATGTAGGCTTCGGGCCTACGAACGACATCATTAAGATATATAACCTGCTCACCGAGTACGGTTACAAGATAGTGAAAAAATAGAGTGTTAACCTGAGGAGAACAGGTGGCCGAGACAAATTTAACAGCCTCGCCTTGTGGGATGAGCTTCAGTCGCCCGTCTGACGACACCTTGCTCGTGCAGCTCTCCGGAAGCTGGAGAATGCAGGAAAGGCTGCCTTCGGCTGTTGCCGTGCAAGAGCAGCTGGAATCCGGTCCCCGAATCCGTCAGATTGCCTTTGATACCGGGGGAATCAAGGAATGGGACAGTGGCCTACTGACGTTCCTGGCCAAGATCGTTAACCAGAGCGCTCAGAACCAAATCGAGCTGGACCGGGAGGGTCTACCCTCTGGTGTCAGGCGGCTCCTCGATTTGGCCGAGGCGGTACCGGAGAGGAAAGGTGCCCGTACGGAAACCGCCTCGCCCCCGTTCTTCGAACGCATTGGAACGAATGTCATCAAATCCGGGGACTCGGTCTCGGAAATGCTCTCCTTCTTGGGAGAGGTAACCCTGACCTTTATAAAGCTTTTGGGCATGAAGGCACGTTATCGGACCTCGGACCTTCTGCTCTTGATCCAGGATTGCGGAGTCCAGGCCCTACCGATCGTCACTTTGATCAGCTTTCTTGTGGGAGTCATTTTTGCTTTTGTCGGAGCCATACAGCTTCAGCAGTTCGGAGCCCAGATCTACGTGGCGAACCTCGTCGGGATCGCCATGGTTCGTGATATGGGCGCCATGATGACGGGAATCATCATGGCCGGAAGAACCGGCGCGGCCTTCGCCGCACAGCTCGGTACGATGAAGGTAACCCAGGAGATCGACGCCTTCACCACCATGGGGTTCTCACCTCTAGAATTCCTAGTGCTCCCCCGGATGGTCGCCTTGATCCTGATGATGCCCCTTCTCACCCTGTACTCGGATCTTATGGGCATTCTGGGCGGCGCTGCAGTAGGACTCGGGATGCTCGACCTGTCGTGGACCACTTACTACCGACAGACTGTGTCCTCAATCGATCTGACGACCCTCTTTGGAGGCATATTCAAAAGCTCTGTTTATGGTATCCTCATCGCGATTTCCGGCTGCCTCCGAGGCCTGCAGTGCGGCAACAGTTCCTCTGCCGTCGGGGATGCCGCCACCTCCGCCGTAGTCACTGGCATTACCTTGATTGTCGCCGCCAGCGGCGTGTTCGCCGTCGTCTTTTACGTTTTGGGGATTTGAGAAAGTGGACCAAACTAACACACCTCATATAACCGTACGCGGTCTCACCATGGCCTA
>JAUXIP010000356.1 GCA_030620935.1 Deltaproteobacteria bacterium
ATCCCATGTAGCCTTTAAAGATCTGCAGATCGGTGGAGCAGATGCCCGCAAGGTGGACACGCACTAGAGCTGACTGGTCGGTTTTCTTAGGTTTGGGGTAGGATGGATCTATTCTTAATTTCCTGCCGTCCCACTGCAACGCATGCATGGAATTCGTCCCGTTTTATCTCTCCCCTCCCTCGGACGGCAAAAAGGAAAGATGCGAGCCTGGCTAATTTAATTGACGGATCTCGGCTCTTGGTCCTCTTCCATCAATCTCGAAAATCCTATGTGGAATCGTGTCGGTTGTTCTTTGAAAAACGTCGCCACAAAGAGAACAGCCACAAGCGAGCCGCTCAGCGCGTACACAATGAAGGGAGACATAGAACCGTTGGCCGCGATATAATCACCCCACTGGACCATGAAGCCCAAGTAATAAGCAAACATATAAGTAATGAGCAGACAGATCTTGACTCGCTGCAACAGCAAAAACGGAAGCAGACTTAATATGTAGAAAAAAACCTGCCATATCGGGATGACCTGATTAAAAAACCCCATGTTTATAAGAGTCTCGACATCAAACATACCCAGTCTCCTTCTAGTCGATATTTACTACACAATGGCTGGCACGGAATTGCATTATACTACATCATTAGAGACGAATTAAGAAGGGGACGACCTTGGCAACCTCTTAGATAATATCGCTAAATTAAGGAAGTTGTTAAAAAACTTAGGCTTTTTACTGCTTGTCGGGAGGCGGCTCCTTGCCCTGGGCGATGGTTACGGCCGTTTTGGCCAAAGCCACGGGACTCGGCCTGTCCGAAGCTCTTTTTCCTGCATAGATCCAGCGCACTTTTCCCTCCTGATCTACAACGAAGGTCACCGGCAAGGCGATGAGGCCGGCCCAATGACCCTCGTTCTCCACCCCAACGGCGCGGATCAATTTCGCCTCCGGATCGCTGATGAGGCGCAAAGGATAGGGATCGAGCGGAATATGAGGGCGGTCCTCCTGGCAGTCTCGGGTGACTCGCTCTCGAAGCTTTTGTCCCTCTTCAGGAGGTTCAACGCTTACGCCAAGGACCTGGATCTTTTCGGGAACGTATCTTTCCGCTTCGTAGACGAAGGCCGTCACCTGGGCCCGGCACCAGGGTCACCAGCGGCCCCGGTAAAAAAATACGACGGTCGCAGGCGCTTTTTCGAATACCGCAGGGAAATCTACGTTATTGCCATCAATGTCCTTAAGGCTCGCCGCGGGAAATTTTTCACCGATCTTGAGTTGGGGCATCGAGACACGCTCCGTCGAGAAATAGTTAACTGATCTCAAATTCCTGGTCGTTATGGACCAGTTTACCTGACACAGGCACGGGATTTTTAATCGTGTTGATCGTATGGCAGCCTTTTTCAACAAGGTCCATCACCTCCTTCACCTTTTCAGAAGGAGCCGGGCTTTTGATCTTCAAAACATATGTGACACCTTGGCAGGCTGGAGAGATATCGGCAAGCTGCAATTTTCCCCTTGTGTCGTAGCTCGTGCGGATATCCATCTCCGCATCCTCGATGGGAACATTCAGTTGTGACGCGTACCGCGCCAGTTGGCTGAACATTCAGAATCCAACCGCCGCCACGAAATATTGCAGCGGCGAGGGACCCTTGCCCCCTCCCTTTCTGGATTTCGCCTCGTCGCAGACAATAGTGTAGTCTCCGACTCTTGCTTCCTTAGAGCTGATCCTCGATAAGGCGGATGATCGCCCGTTGCTGCCGCACGTAACCTGCCGGACCCATTTTAGCCTCCTCACGCTGTTCTTTATGGACCTCTCGGAATTTAGCCAGATCGATTTTACCCCCCGGCTTGCTCATATCTCACTCTCCTTTCCTCAAGGTTTTGAAAACCTTTTCAGCGGTGATCGGCAAAGTCTTGATTCTCACCCCTACGGCATCCTCTACTGCATTGGCGATAGCCGCCGCCACCGGGACATTGGGAGTCTCCCCGATCGGCATACTGTTATACGGTCCGGCGCCTCGGGGAAATTCAGTCACCGGGGTCTTCAGAGCAGGGATATCCCTGATGGTCGGTATCTTGTAGTCGCCGAAGTGCGTCGTCGTCACCTTGCCGTCGGAGATCATGAGGTGTTCCATCAATGCATAGCCCACACCCATAACGACACCGCCGTCGATCTGGCCTTGGTGCATGAGTGGATTGAGAACCCTGCCGGTGTTATGCGCCGACGTTAGTTTTTTGAGCCTCACCTGTCCGGTTTCAGGATCGACCTCCACTTCCGCAACTTGCGCGCACAGGGAGGCTTCGTGCACCTTGGACCTGTCATCATAACTGCCCTCGACTACAATAGGTGAGCCGTTGGCCTTGACGACTTCAGCATAGGTCATGCGCTTCTCCGCGCGTCTATGCAATATCGCCCCATCGGCCACAATAAGTTCCCCGGGTGTCGCCCCCATCTTTTGCGCGGCGATTCTCTTGATCTCTTCCACGGCTTTGATCGCCGCCCGGTAGCCGGCGTTGCCGTAGACCCTGGTCGCCCGGCTCGCTCCCACCCCGGTGTCCTGCTTGCCTGTTTTGGTATCGAGAATTTCGACCCGAATCTTGCTTAGCGGGATCTGAAGCTCCTCTCCGGCGATTTCACACAACACCGTATAGGTGCCGGCTCCTTGATCGAGCATCGCGGTGGAGAGCGTGACCGTTCCTTGCTCATCGATCTTGATGGCGACCGATCCCTGCCCGCCATTGGGAAGCCATTGGAACAAAGCCACGCCGCGACCTACGTTCTTCGGCTTTGGTTTGTAATAACCCGCTTCTTCCAATGCTTTCTTCAGCGTCTCCGCGGTCTTGATATAGTCGACCGTTAGGCCGGTCGGGTCTTGATCTCCGTCGCGCATTAAATTCTTTTGCCTGAATTTGATCCGGTCCATCCCCAGCTTCTTAGCCACCAGATCCAGCTGGCTTTCGTTGGCAAAGAATCCCTGTGGCTCGCCCGGCGAGCGCATGTGGCCGCAAGGGATCTTGTTCGTATAGACCATTGTCTCTTCGATCAAGACGTGCGGAATATTGTAAGGTCCTGGGGATGCGTGCGGACCGCTCAGATAAGCATTCGGCTTGAAGGCACCGTAAGCGCCGCTGTCGAAGATAAACTCCATATGCTGCGCAACGATCCGGCCATCCTTTTTGACGCCGGTCTTTACCTTCACGATCGAGGCATGGCGCGGATTGCCGGCCGTAAACTCCTCGTCGTAGCCCATCACCATCTTTACCGGCTGACCGCTTTTCTTTGATAGAAAATAGCACAAGGCAATATCCATGAAGTCGCCCTTGCCGCCGAAGTCGCCGCCGATATA
>JAUXIP010000253.1 GCA_030620935.1 Deltaproteobacteria bacterium
AAACAATGCATCGGTTGAAGAGCCGAGCCATTTCTTCTTGGGGTCGATTCCTTCAACCAGCTCTTCCTCCTGCTGCTTCAGCAGGGTAGGGCTAATGAAAAGGGGTTTCTGAAGGATCGCTTCGTATTCTTTGGTGCGGCGCTGCCAGAGTTCTGCGTAGGGTTTCCAGTTTTTAGTGGGATCGGCTGTGAGTTTCACTGGAGTCGCCCCTGGGGGCGCGAGTTTTTCTCTCACGGGATAAAACTCAATGATGCCGTTCCCCGCAGGAACGGGAGTCGATTCTTTAAAAGTTAGTGATTTTCCCAGAGAGCTTTCCAACATCGACAGAAAGCTTCCGCTGCCTTGGCGTCCGGTCGATGCACAGGAGATCGTCAAGTGTTCTCGGGCTCGTGTCATAGCCACGTAGAGGAGCCGCTTTTGCTCCTCTCTCTCGCGAAGCCTTTTTTTCTCAGCAAGAAATACCCCGGGCAAATTCCAGTGTTCTCCCATCTGCAGGCCTACCAAGTCCGTGGACCAGTCGTATTGAACCTCTGTCGTTGCAGACCGGTTATCTATCGCTCCATGAAAACCGGCGAGGATTACGACAGGAAATTCCAACCCTTTGGCCTTGTGGACGCTGAGAATGCTGACTGCATTGAGGGTCTCTTCAGCGAGGGCACTTTCGCCCTCTTTTTTTACGTCCACGACTCGACGCTGTAGCATAGAAATGACTTCTTTGAGAGTTCCCAACCCTTCTTGCCCCATCAGCTCAGCCTGTTGACGAACCTTTTCCAAGTTGGCGACCGCCTGCTCTCCGTTGAAAGAGTGCGCGGCGAGCATCGTAATCGGGAGACTGCTGAATACCCGATTGACCGCCTCTCCGACCGGAAGTCTTTGCGTTTCCAAATGAAGCTGGTGAAGGATCTCGTAGATATCTTTAACCAGAGCAACCAGTTTCTTTTTCGTGCTCTTTTTCCCCGTGGTTATGCTTGCATAATCCAGTAGGCCTTCTCGGTGGAGATGGTAAATTTCGCTGTCCTTCAGGCCTCCCACGGGGGAGCGCAAAACGCCCACGAGTGCGGATCGGTCATGAGGGTTCTCCACTATTCGTAGAAGATTAACGGCGTCAATGACCTCCTGCGCGGCATAGAAATGTCTTTCCCCTTCTACCACGTATCGAATGCCTCTCCTGCGAAGGGGCTCTAGGTATTGATGGACGTTGCTCAACGTCCTCATGAGAATGGCTACGTGCCCGGGTTGAACGACTCCTCGCCGGCGGTCTCGGTCAAGCAGCTCGGCCTTCCCCAGAACCTCTTCTGCAAGCCAGCGGGCCAGGCTTTCAGCTTCCAGCCTTCGGCCTTGGTCGGCATTTGCTTCTCCCGCATCGGTCTCAACCCTCCGAATCTCTACCTTTCGAAAGGGCAAGGGATCGGGTTCAGCCTCTGTGGATGGGTCCGGGGGATGGATCTCCACGTAGGGGGGTTGTAGCCCATCCCGAGGACGGATCAATGGTTCGAAGACTCCGTTCACAACGTTCAGGATTCCTTCGTGGCTCCGGAAGTTGGTGGTGAGCTTGCATTCGACGCCACCTTGGGCCTTGATCATTTTTTCTACAACGCTGAGGTAAGCCTCGATGTCGGCCCTGCGAAAGGCATAGATGGACTGTTTGGGATCACCAACGACAAAGATTTTTCCGGGTGTAAGCTGGACCTCTCTCCAGTCTTTAGCCCGCTGACCGGTCTGCTCGGACAGGTAAAGGAGAATTTCGTACTGGACCGGGTCGGTATCCTGAAATTCGTCGATCAGGATCGACTTGAACTGCTGCTTTAATTCCTCACGGACGGGAAAGTGGTCGCGAACAAGGTTTCTCGCCCGGATCAGCAACCCATCAAATGAAACAAAACCGTCCTTTACAAAATTCTCCCTGAAACCCTCGGCGAATGGAATCAACAGCTCACCGAGTAGCTGCGTTAATTGGCTGTCTACCTGGCAAAGCCGCCTGACCACACGTACCAGCTCTTTAGCCTGTTCCAAATCATCTTCAGGCCACGCCTTCACCCGTCCCGGTTCTTTTTCCGCTACCAAAGCCCTTTCTTCCTCCAGGACTCCTTCCTCGACATCTCCTTGGTCCAAAACCTCCTGGATAATCTTTAGAGCGGCACGGGTGAGCCTATCGACCTGATATTTTTCGTCCGGGTGTTTCTTAATAAGGCTGAGGGCCTTTTCTTTCTGTTTCTCTAGCCAGGCCGATATCGGCTGAGGAATCTTTCGGTTACTGGATAACTGTCGGAGTCGATTGAGTTGTACGGTTTCCGAGGATAACGAGAATGCAAGATCGCGTATTTCCCCCAGCGAGATTTTCTTGAGGACTCTCCTCCAATGCTCTTTTCGGCTCCCTTGGTTGGAAAGCTCTTGGTCCAGCCAAATGGCCCATTTTTCCTCGAAATGGCGCTCGAACCACGAGCCGTCGTCCTCGCGAAACTGCGGGTCCAACCCGGCTTCCATGGGATAAAGCCTTAGCAGGGTAGCCGCAAAGCTGTGGATCGTGCCTATGTCGCTTCTCTCGATCTGGCGCAGAGCCTCCTTCGATCGAGAATCGATCACCTCCTTGGTGATGTGGTACCTGCCTATCAGAGACTCTATCTCTGCGCGTGTTTTCTCCTTGCTCTCGCTCCCTGGTTCACTATCCAGATGGATGTCCAAATAGGATTGTAGCCTCTCCCGAAGACGACTCTTCATCTCATGTGCGGCCTTGTTGGTGAATGTCAAAGCCACGATCTCAGTAATCTTGAGCGGATCCGGACTGCGCATCAGCAGGTGTACGAGGCGGTTTACGAGCAAGGTGGTCTTGCCTGTTCCTGCACCCGCGGTGACTACTACATTTCGGTCAAAGGTAGTGGCAGCCCGTTCGCGATCCGTACTGTCGGATAATTTTGGCCGGGCAGTCATGACTCTGTTCTCCGGCGTGGTCGGGGGTTCTCTTTCTGAATTGGCTTCTCCTTCGTAGGAATTTTTTGTCTCAGGCTGAGATGCATCCTTGCAACCGGGTCGTTCTCTGCCCGCCATCGTGTAGGGAGATGGTTTTTCCGGCAGACCTCTGAAACCTCACAATGACTGCAATAAGGTCCTGGTTGAACAAAATACCTTCCCTTGTGAATTCCATCTAGAATGAAGGAGATCGTGTCTTTCAGGTCACTGCCCGACTGTCCTTCCCAGGCGTCAGCGGGAAAGAGTTCGGTAACGAGAGGGCCCGCTGACCATCTTGGCGCAAGAAAATAAAAGGCTGCCTCAACTATCGGTGCGGTCTTTTCTATTTCATGACGAGAGGCAATGCGATGAGCAAGGAGAAGGTAAAAAGGAGGCTGTAGTCTTTGACCTCGTAAGGCGGAACGGGAAAGGTTGTTGTCTTCCGGAGATCGGTTTCGTCCCGATTTAATCTTGTAATCGATCACCCGATAGCGGTTTTGTTCGGGTTGATGATCAATCCGATCCATGCGGCCATGGATGGTCAGTCCCTCAAAGGGAACCGGCCAATTTCCTCTCAGCTGCTCCTTGGCCTCAATCTCAAGTGCGATCGGACGATAGCCCGATTGCGAAAGTTCTTGAAGATCCTGGGTTACCGCCTGGGCCAGTAACTCCGTGAGCCCTTCCTGGAAGATCTCCCATGCAACGGGATATCCCACCGGATTCTTAAGCTCGTAATCGGCAAAGGCATTTCGCACGATCGTCTCAAGGCTTGCCCGGACATCGACCGAAAATCTGTTTGCTGCAAATACGCCTCGGTCGATTAGTTCCTGGTAAAAAGATTTAAGAATGGAATGAGCAATTATTCCCATATCGGAGGGGCCGGGAGCGATAATCTCCTCCGGCCGTTCCAGCCGTCCGAGTCGTAAAATATTGCAGGCAAAGAATTGGAATGGACAGGTGGCGTAGCGCTCCAGGGCCGTAGGGGCTATCCCAGTCTTGGTCAGTCCTTCCTGGATTTCAGATAGCGGACCCAGGGTTCCGTCATAATCAGCCAGCTCAACTCCGGTAGCTTCTAATCGCTCCATCGTTTTGCGGCCACGCTCGTAGAGTAAAGCCGAGGGGAAAAAGAGCTTTACAAGGGGCATGGGCTCTTGGCCTCTCAATCCCAGCCGAACGGAGAGTTCCTGGGGAAGAAGTAACTTGTCCTCAGAAAAGGGTTCTACCTCCTGCTTTTCTATTATCCCTCGTGGGATGGTCCTTTCACTTAATGTGGGGGCTGCCGAATATTTTCCCAAGGCCTGGCGAAGCTCCGTGAGGTACCAGGAAGGAGTGAGCACTCTTCCGGATTCGTCCGAGCGCTGGTAGAGACAGTAGAGTTTTTCCCTTGCTGCTCCC
>JAUXIP010000195.1 GCA_030620935.1 Deltaproteobacteria bacterium
AAGTACGTGAATCTCTAGAGACTCAGCGACGCCGGGAGACTGAGCGCGACCTCGCCGTAGGAGCGGGGTGCCCACCGAGCTCTGGTCGAGAAGGAAAGCCGGAACTGACCGAGGCAAGGTGGCCACTTGTGGCTACTGCCGAGGGAATTCCGGAAGGATTTCCGCTCGGCCGGGGCCGGAAAGGGCCGCGACGAGAGGCGCGGGAGCGCGAAGCCCTTCCGGCATCGCATTCCGCGTTAGAGCCAGCACGTAACTTTTGAACAAACCCTAACTTTTAGTGGTTGCCCAAGGGGAGAAAAGGAGGTTGAAATGCACAGAGGAAGCTGTTTGTGTGGCTCCGTAAAGTACGAAGTTACCTGCGAACTCGGTCCCGTGGTTCTGTGTCACTGTACCCAGTGCCGCAAGGGGAGCGGCTCAGCCTTTGCATCAAATTCACCAATTCCTGTAGATCACTTTCACTTAGTATCCGGTGAAGAGGCATTGACAGCGTATGAATCGTCGCCGGGGAAAAAGCGCATATTCTGCAAGCACTGCGGCTCTCCGATCATCAGCCAACGTGACTCTTTGCCGCATACTGTGAGGCTCAGAGTAGGGACTCTGGATACGGGGCAAGGCGTAAAGGCGGTTGCTCACATCTATGTAGGATCCAAAGCTCAGTGGTACGACGCTATCGAGAAATTGCCTCAATACCACGAAAAAGGGCCCAGCAGAAAATAAGTCGTCTTAATTATTGTGAACCCTCAGTAAGTCCCCTAACACTGGAAGATTGAACCCATCCCACGGCACCTTTTTGAGTCTTGACCATGTACCATGCCTCACCGCTCCCAATGGCTTCTCCAAGGGGTGTGAGTTTTTCTCCCTGCTCAAGTTTGGCAACTGCATCGGAGTGTTTATCTTGACGCGTGTAGAGATAAACCTCATTCCCCTCCACAGAAAGCATGTTCGGGAGGGACTGTACCGGAAGCTGCTCGGATCCTTCTGATCCCTTTCCTGAACTGCGGTTTTTTGTGCCGCTGCGAGACACTTTCGGCTTCTTTAGATTTCCCAATTGCTTGCCGTACTCAAAGGTCCCCTGGGCTTTTGTCTCTTGATGAGCCCAAAAAACCAACGTCGAGGTTAAAGCCGCTGCGACGATCCATCTGATGTTCATGACTCACCTCTTGATGTTTTGTGCCAAGCCGACGTAGGCACTACCGTCCGCACAGCGGAGGACATAGACAGGTGCATCCCATACGACTCCGGAAGTAACTTTCTCCGAAACCTTTCGTGGCCTGCCATGAGCAAGCGTTTTTTGCGAGTCGAATGGTGGAGGCGGGGGGAATTGAACCCCCGTCCGAAAGTGTTCAACCGAAAGCGACTACATGCTTAGCCGGTGTTTTAATCTCATCCCTCGAGCCCCCAACGGCAGGGTTTCTCAGGACCAGCCGGTTTAAATCTCGGCCTCATCCCCTCCGGCAGGAAAATCGGCCTATCCCACTGAATGACGCCTTATCCTACCCCGCGGGAGAGGGTCGGTAAGACGCTAACTGCGATTAGGCAGCTAGGGCGTAGTCAAAATTATCTGCAGTTAAATTTGCAGCCTGTTTGTTTTACGGGCCAACAGGACCCCGGCATGCCACTTTCAACCTTACACCCCCGTCGAATCCAGATCGCCCCCTTCTTCAAACGTTCAAAAAGTTCAAACGGTTCAAATCGATTAACGGCTTGAATAATTTGAACGACTTAAGCGGATTGAACTCTTCGCAAGGAAACTACTTGCGTGATCTTAAAGAGCGTTCGACTTCTCGCTCGGCCACCTTTTTCCGCAGGGCCTCTCGCTTATCGTATAGCTTCTTTCCCCGCGCCAGGCCCAACTCCACCTTCGCCCTACCATTCTTAAAGTATAACCTCAGGGGAATTAAGGTCAACCCACGCTCTTTTACTTTACCCGTGAGTCGCTGGATTTCCCGCTTGTGGAGCAGGAGCTTTCGGGTTCGGGTAGGGTCGTGATTGAACTGATTTGCCGGCGAATAAGGACTGATGTGAGCATTGAGGAGAATGGCCTCGCCTCTCAGGATGCGGGCATGGCTGTCTTTGAGATTCGCCTTTCCGTCCCGCAGAGATTTCACCTCGCTCCCTATCAACACCAGACCGGCTTCGTAGATCTCGTCGATGAAGTAGTCGTGTCTGGCCTTACGGTTGACGCATACCAATTTTTCTTCTTGATTTTTATGGGCCGCCACGGACGACCCTGAGACGAGCCTAGGCCTGGCTTTGACCTGACTTGCCTCATCCCGAATCCGATTTTTCTCGTCGACAAATACGACAGAGGGCGAATGCGCTGCGATCTCTTTCTCATCCAACCATGCGAACGTGGCAATGATTACGGTCTCTCCCTTTTTGATTCGATGGGCCGCCGCGCCGTTCATGCAGGCTTGGCCTGAACCGGCCTCGCCGGGAATGGCATAAGTCTCAAGCCGCTCCCCGCTGTCCAAGCTCCAGACATGGACCTGCTCGTAAGGGCGGATGTCGGCTGCATTCATGAGGGTAGCATCGATGGAAATACTTCCTTCGTATGCCACATTAGCATCTGTTATTCTTAGGTAATGGATCTTACCTTTCAGCATGCACCTTTGCATTGTAACTTCCTCCCTCTAAGCCTTGAGAATAGTGTTGTCGATGAGGCGAGCCTTGCCGACTCGAACAGCGAGGGCCAGAAGAGCTTGGCTCTCAAGTCGTGGCACCTCTTCCAATGTATCGGGGTGACATAATTGCGCGTACTCGATTCGAGCCAGGGGTTCCTTCCCTATTTCACTCCTGACTGCACTCACGATTTTCTCACTCTCCCTTTCTCCGCGATCGACCAGAGACTCCGCCATCTTGAGAGAGCGCGAGAGACTCAGCGCCGCCTGTCGTTCTTCTTGGCTGAGATAACCATTGCGGGAACTCATCGCCAGACCGTCTCTTTCCCGCACGATCGGGTATCCCACCACCTCAACATCAAAGTTCAGATCCTTTCCCATCCGGCGCAAGATTTGAAATTGCTGAAAATCTTTGTATCCAAAAATAGCCACATGAGGCCGCACGATATTGAAGAGCTTAGCTACTACGGTCGCCACGCCGCGAAAGTGGTCCGGGCGAAAGGCGCCGCAGAGCGGTTGACTCAGAGGTTCTACCTCGACATGCGTCTGGTAGTCTTTGGGATAAATCTCTTCGGCCGACGGCTGAAACAAAACATCTACACCCTCTTTCTCGAGCAATGTCCGATCGCGTTCCGGATCGCGCGGATAGTTTGCGTAATCTTCATGAGGGGCAAACTGCGTCGGGTTGACGAAAATCGAGACGACAAGCCGGTCTCCCCTCTTCCGTCCCTCTCGCACCAAACTGATATGGCCTTCATGAAGAAAACCCATGGTAGGGACAAGCACAATGCGCTTTCCCGCACATCTCTCTCGCTCGCTCCAGTCTTGCATCTCCCGAATATGCTCAATGATACGCATCTTGAGTTTAGAGAATTCGGAATTCTGGATACTGACTTCTGGTTTCTGTATTCACCTTAATGGAACGAATGCTCCTCATCCGGGAACTTTCCCTCTCTGACTTCGGCAATGAAACTCTTCACGGCCTCTGCCATAACTTCCTTCAAATCGACGTATTTCTTCACGAACTTCGGCGTATACTTGTCGAACAGACCGAGCATGTCGTGAACCACCAAGACCTGTCCGTCGCAGTGCATGCCTGCGCCGATCCCGATGGTAGGTATCGAGAGCCGCCGCGTAATCTCTTGGGCCAGCTCCATAGGGACGCCTTCCAAAACAACAGAAAAGGCCCCGGCCTCCTCGACCGCCAAAGCATCTTGCAGGATGGCCTCTCTTTGTTCTTTCTCCTTACCCTGCACTTTGTAGCCGCCGAATTGGTGAATCGACTGGGGCGTCAACCCCACATGGCCCATAACGGGTATTCCGATCTGGACGATTGCCTCGATCGTCTCCAGCATCCGAACTCCACCCTCGATTTTAACTGCCTCCGCTCCCCCTTCTTGCAGGAATCTCCCGGCATTTCGCTTCGCCTCCTCCAAGCTCACTTGAAAAGAGAGAAAAGGCATGTCTGAAACCACCAAGGCCCGTTTCCTTCCACGGACCACAGCCCGCGTGTGATAAATCATTTCGTCCAGAGTAACGGGCAACGTGCTTTCTTGACCCTGAATGACCGAGCCAAGAGAATCCCCTACCAAGAGAATATCTACACCGGCCTCATCGAGAATCCGGGCAAAGGAGTAATCATACGCAGTCAGTGCAGTGATCTTCTCACCTCCCTGCTTCGTCCTTCTGATTTCAGGCACCGTGACCTTTTCCGTCATGACTTCACCCTAACAATAAAAAAAGCCCTCCGAACTGTCCGGAAGGCCATCAATTCTGCCCTGGCAAGACCCAATGCCTTACCATGGCAGAAATCGCTCTTGGCGTCCGTCTCAGTCCAGGCTATCTGGATCTAAGCGGTATGTAATGTTGCGTCCCCGAACCCATGTTGTTGATTTCTTTGACCAAGTCAGCCAAATCTTTGCTGCTTGTGACGAAATCAATCTCGGATGTGTTCACGACCAAAAGAGGGGTCTCGTCGTAATGGAAAAAAAACTGGTTGTAGGCTTGAGCCACCTCTTCCAGGTATTCCGGGGTTACGCCTTTCTCATAGTCTTTATCTCTCTTTTTCAGTCGTTTGTAAAGGACCCCGGGCCTGGCCTGGAGATATACCACCAGATCGGGCTTGGGCACCCTGGTATCCAAAAGCTCGTAAATTTGTTGATACAGGCTTAGTTCTTCGCTGCTCAGGGTCAGCGTCGCGAATATTTTGTCCTTAGCAAAAAGGTAGTCCCCCACGGTATCTTGGCTGAACAGATCCTGTTGGATCAGGTCTCTCTGTTGCTGATAGCGACTGAGCAGGAAGAAGAGCTGGGTTTGAAAAGCGTAGGTTTCTCTATCCTCGTAAAATATGGCTAAAAATGGGTTTTCCTCAACTTTTTCAAAGACAGTCCGCGCCTGAAATTCCGCGGCGAGAAGCTTC
>JAUXIP010000137.1 GCA_030620935.1 Deltaproteobacteria bacterium
GGGGGAATCGAACCCCCACGGGTGTTACCCCACAGGATCCTGAATCCTGCGCGTCTACCAAGTTCCGCCACTTTCGCCCGAAAAATAACCCCGCGATTTCACATCATACTTGAGGTTTGCTCTTTGTCAAGATAAGGATGAGACATCATTGAGAAAACAATGAGTAAAATTCTCCTCATCGAACCATACAAGATGTTGCGCCAGGCTATCAGTCTTTCTCTTACTCCCGAGCACGAAGTGCAGGTGGACGAGGGTCTGAGCTCTGATCGCATCGGGTCCCTCGATAATTACGATCTTCTGATCGTCGATGCAGCCGCCTTGCGGGAAAGAGGCCGATTGACTGCCGAAGTTGCCGGTGACATCCAGGCTTGTAAGGCAGGCGTCCTTTGGCTGGAAGACGATGAATCCTCTGAGGCTCCAAAGCGGGATAAGCTGGTAAGGATCCGGAAGCCGATTGAGAAGGGGACCTTTCAAGCGGCGTTGTCTGGCCTTCTCTCGTCAGAGGGGGTTCCCAAGCCGGAAACCGCTCTCGGCACGGCCGAGACACCAAAACCCGGCAGGCATGAGAAAGCAATGGATAAAAAGCGCGCCGAGGTGTCGGATCAAACCGCTTTTGAGTTTATCGACCTCGTGGACGTAGTGCAGAAGGAGTCGAATCCTGAGCAAGCAAAGAAGCCTGCCGGCAAATCAAGGGAGTCGAAGTAGGTTTATGTTAAAGCAACTCGACAAGACTTATTCGCACAGAGACGTCGAAAACAGGTGGTACAAGTACTGGTTGGGAGGGAAACACTTCCGACCTTCAGGATCGGGTCCCTATTTTTCCATGGTCATTCCGCCACCCAACGTCACCGGATCGCTGCACATGGGACATGCTCTCAACAACACTCTTCAGGACATTCTTTGCCGCTATAAGAGAATGGATGGATATGCGGTCCTCTGGATACCGGGAACGGATCATGCCGGCATCGCGACGCAAAATGTAGTGGAGCGCCGGTTGGCAGAGCAGGGAATGACTCGGGCCCAATTGGGCAGGGCCAAGTTTATAGAAAACGTCTGGGTTTGGCGCAAAGAGACGGGAAGCACGATCCTCCAGCAGCTCAAGGCTCTGGGAGTTTCCTGCGACTGGGGCCGCGAGCGCTTCACCATGGACGAGGGGCTTTCCCTGGCCGTCCGCGAGGCTTTTGTGCGTCTTTGGGAAGAGGGACTTCTGTATCGGGCGGAGCGGTTGATCAACTGGTGTCCCCGTTGCAAAACAGCCTTGGCCGATATCGAAGTGGTCCACGAGGAGATCGATGGACATCTCTGGCACATCCGCTATCCCTTGGTGGACGATCCTTCACGGCATCTGATTGTTGCCACCACGCGGCCCGAGACCATGCTTGGAGACACGGCGGTTGCGGTCCATCCGGAGGACGAGCGTTACGAAGACGCCATCGGACGTAAAGTCACCCTACCCATTGTTGGCCGCGAGATTCCTGTCATCTCCGATGGCTTTGTCGATCGGGAATTTGGCACCGGGGCTCTGAAAATCACTCCCGGCCATGATTTTAACGATTTTGAGATTGGGGAGAAGCATGGCTTGGAGAAGATCAGTATCTTTGACGAGGAGGCGCGGGTCAGTCCAAGCGATTTTCTGGAGGGAAACGGCGAGGAGCCGTCATGGCTAAAACGGTACAAGCTTAAAGAGCGGTACGAAGCTAGGAAGCTCGTCGTGGAAGAGCTTAAGGAAAAAGGACTGTTGGAAAAAATCGAGCCCTACCGTCACAGCTTGGGCCGGTGCTACCGCTGTCACACGGTGATCGAGCCTTACCTCACGCCTCAGTGGTTCGTCAAGATTCAACCCCTGGCCGGGCCCGCTACCGACGCGGTACGGGAAGGGCGGATCCGGATTATTCCCGAGGGGTGGAGTAACTCTTACTTTGCCTGGATGGAGAACATAAAGGACTGGTGTGTGTCACGCCAGATTTGGTGGGGCCACCAGATTCCGGCCTGGTATTGCCGGAGCTGTAACGAGAACTATATGCTTAAGACAGCCACGGGAGATATCTTTTTATCCCGAGAGGCTCAACCCATCGTCGGCCGTCAAGCTCCAAGCCGTTGTTCCAAGTGTGGAGGAACTACATTCGTTCAAGATCCGGATGTTCTAGACACCTGGTTTTCTTCCGCCCTCTGGCCTTTCTCCACGCTCGGATGGCCGGAGCAGACCGATGATCTAAAAACATTCTATCCTACTTCGGTGCTGGTTACCGGCTTTGATATCCTCTTTTTCTGGGTGGCCCGTATGATCATGATGGCGCTCAAATTGGTGGGGGAAGTGCCCTTTCGCGAGGTCTATATCCATGCCCTGGTACGCGACCAGGAAGGGCAGAAGATGTCAAAATCCAAAGGCAACGTGATCGACCCTCTTGAAGTGATAAACCGCCACGGAACCGACGCATTCCGTTTTACCCTTGCCTCCATGGCTGCTATGGGACGCGATGTAAAGCTCTCAGAGGAGCGCATCACCGGATACCAGAATTTTGTCAATAAGCTTTGGAACGCGGCGCGTTTCGTGCTGATGAATCTGACTATTCGCGATGTCGAGTACGAAAAAACCCTAAAAAAGATAGCAGGGGAGAAGCAGAACCTTGCTGACGAGTGGATTCTCTCGCGGCTGGCCTCGACTGTTGCCCAGGCCCGCGAGGCGATCGATTCCTATCGCTTCAATGAATTCGCTCACCACCTTTACCAATTTATCTGGCATGAGTTCTGCGACTGGTATGTCGAGATGAGCAAGCTGTCGCTCAATAGCGGTGATGATAACGAACGCTGGAGAACTGAAGAAACTCTCGCTACGGTGCTGGAGAACATCCTGCTACTGCTCCATCCTCTGATGCCGTTTGTCACCGAGGAGCTCTGGCAAACCCTTACAGACAGGAAAAACGCTGGGAAGGGAGACGCGAGCCTAGAGGGACAAGCGGAAAGTATCATGATCGAAAGCTACCCGAAACCAAAGACGGAATGGATTAAGCCCCAGGTCGAAGAGAAAGTCGGATTTTTAATCGACATTGTCCGTGCCATAAGGAACTTGCGGACGGAGACAAAGTGTCCCCCCTCGAAGGAAGTCCCAGTGGTTCTCTTTGGAACCGAGGAGGATCTCGCCTTTCTTAAAAATCAGGAGGCCCATCTCCGTTCCCTGGCACGCGCGGGCTCGCTAGAATATCTAACGGCCGGAGAGAGGCCTAAGGCCGCGGCTACTACGGTTGTCGGGGCAACGCAGATCTATCTTCTGCTCGGTGACATGACGCACTTACGAGAGGAGAAAAAACGCCTTGAGAAAGAGGTCCGAAAAGTGGAGGAAGAATTAGCCCGGGCTCACAAAAAACTCGGCAATGAGCAATTTCTTGCTAAGGCCAAGGAGGAAGTGATTCAAAAAGACAAGGCCAAGGCTATGGAATTCGGAGATAAAATTAAGAAACTGAACCATAGCTTGGCTAGGATTCGAGAGCTGGAGTCTGTGTAAGGGACGAAGCCACAATGGATCTCCAAATCACTCCCCAGATCGAAGACCTGTTAAGGATGGCCTTGCAAGAAGACATCGGGGCAGGCGATATAACCACGATGGCGACGGTCTCTCCCGAGGCAGAGGGCAAGGGGTGGTTCCGGGCCAAACGCGACGGTGTTGTGGCCGGGCTTTTCCTGCTGGAAAAAATCTTCTCACAGCTCGACAACCGTGTCCGCGTTCGCTGTCTGTGTCGTGACGGGGACGAGGTCAATCAAGGAACTGTCGTGGCCGAAGCGGACGGGCCTGTCAGGGCGCTGCTCCTGGGAGAGAGGACCGCTCTCAACATCCTCCAGCGTTTGTCGGGCACCGCCACTCTAACTCGTCGCTACGTTGACGCGGTGAAAGATCTCCCGTGCAAGATCATCGATACGCGCAAGACCACGCCGGGGCTTCGGACATTGGAAAAATATGCGGTGCGGATGGGCGGCGGCATGAATCACCGCATCGGCCTCTACGACGCAGCCCTGGTAAAGGATAATCACATTGTTGCCTCAGGCTCGATTGCTAAGGCTGTGCAAAAAATCCGAAGCCAGGCTCCCTTCATGGCAAGAATCGAGGTGGAATGTACCGGCCTTAAGCAGATTCAAGAGGCGCTGGACGCGGGGGCGGAGGTGATAATGTTGGACAATATGTCGACCAAGGAAATGGCCGAGGCCGTCAAACTCGTCAAAAAGCGGGCCTGGGTGGAGGCATCAGGGGGTATCACGATCGACAGAGTGCGAGAGGTAGCTGAAACCGGAGTAGATTTCATTTCCGTCGGTGCTTTGACTCATTCGGCGCCGGCGATTGATTTCAACATGAAAATTGGTCCGGTTAAGCGTCAATGAAAAACGATGAAGGGAACAAAGGGACCCATGAGGCTGCCGTGCCGCTACAGATCGAGAAGGTTAAAGAAGGCACGGAGACCCGCCGCTTAGGGAAAATAATCCATTATTTCGTCGAGATCGATTCCACCAATACCTATGCCTTTAAACGTGCGCAGGAAGGGGGTGTAGAAGGCGAGATTGTGGTCTCAGAGGGCCAAACTCGCGGAAAAGGGAGAATGGGCAGGCATTGGGCCTCTCCCGCCTATCTGAACCTCTATTTTTCGGTCATTCTTCGGCCCAAGCTTCCTCCGGCCGAGGCACCCCAGCTTACCTTGATGTCCGCCGTCGCTCTGGCGGAAACAGTCCAGTCTTTTCTGCCGTATCCTCCAGAAATCAAGTGGCCTAACGACATCATAGTGGGAGGGAAAAAGTTAGCCGGGATTTTGACCGAAGCATCCTGTGAGTCCGATAAAATACTCTTCGTAATCATTGGGATAGGAGTGAATCTTAATTTTACACTGGCACTTATGCCGGAGGCGATTCAGGACCACACCACCTCCATCCTGATTCTGACCCAAAAGCCGGTGGATCGGACCGCCTTTATGCAGCGATTGATTCATAACCTGGATAAATGTTATGGGGAACTTGAAGATAAAGGGTTCTCGTTCTTGGCTCGTCGATGGGAAAGTTTCTTTGGACTTAAGGGGAAAAATATCAAGATACAAATGACATCTTCTCCCGATCAAGCCACCTGCGGAAAGGCCATGGGCATCGACAGCGACGGGGCCTTGATCCTGGAGGATGACCGAGGGGTTCTGAGAAGAATTATTGCCGGGGAAGTTTTTCCGGGGGATTCTTGACGGGAAGCTCGATGCTTCTAGCGATCGATATCGGGAATACCAACATGGTCTTGGGGGTCTACGAGGGCAAGAAACTCGTCACCCACTGGCGCCTGTTAACACAGCCCGAACGGACCGCCGACGAGTATGGCGCCTTGATCTCTCATCTGGCCTCCTCCAAAGGCATGGACTGTGACCGGGTCCATGCCATCGTTATATCCTGTGTTGTTCCCCCGATGCTGGGTATGATCCAAGAGCTTGGACAGGGGTTGTTCGGGATTCAGCCCTTAGTGGTCGGACCGGGCGTGAAGACCGGCATGCCGATTCTTTACGAAAGCCCAAAAGAGGTGGGAGCGGATCGGATCTGTAACGGGGTAGCGGCATACGAAAAATTCCAGGATTGCTGTATCGCCGTCGACTTTGGGACGGCCACCACCTTCGATTTCATCTCCAAGAAGGGGGAATATCTCGGCGGGTCCATCGCGCCGGGTCTGCTCATTTCCGTAGAAGCCCTATTCCAAAGGGCCTCCAAACTTCCTCGAGTAGAGATCGTCAAGCCAAAAGGGGTCGTAGGGAAAAACCCCATCCATTCGATTCAATCCGGTATTTTTTACGGCCATGTTGCCCTGGTGGATGGTATCGTCCGGCAAATACAGAAGGAAAATCGAGTCCGGGCCAGAGTGGTTGCTACCGGCGGGTTGGCACATCTGATCGCGCAGGAATCCTCTGTTATCGAAGAGGTGAATGAGTTTCTGACATTGGACGGGCTCCGGATCATCTATGAAAGGAATACACTGGAGGATACGAAGAAAAGAGCACAACAATAACCACAATCCGTGCGTAAGCTTTCAACACCTAAAAACCCAGCCGTCGGGAGGTGGCGGGTGCAAAGCGGCCCTTATCGACGGATCAGGGAATAACAAGAGGGAGAGGTATGGCGGGAATAGAGATCGGCAAAC
>JAUXIP010000257.1 GCA_030620935.1 Deltaproteobacteria bacterium
CTCGATTGCCTCCGGGGCAAGACGAGTCGTGGCGTTATTGTCAAAATAGATTTCGGCACCCATAAAAACTGACTCAGCCGACACTGCCCTCCAGGCTTACCCCCAACAACTTCTGCGCTTCCACTGCAAATTCCATCGGAAGCTCGCGAAAAACCTGCTTGCAAAAACCGCTCACGATCATCGACACCGCATCCTCCGCGGAGATCCCTCGCTGCCGGCAGTAAAACAACTGATCCTCTCCAATTTTCGAGGTTGTCGCCTCGTGCTCCACTTGCGAATGGTTATTCATCACTTCCAGATACGGAAACGTATGCGCGCCACACTGGTCGCCCAAGAGCAAAGAGTCACATTGCGAATAGTTCCGCGCTCCCTCTGCGCCTTTCATGATCTTTACCAATCCCCGATAAGTGTTCTGCCCATGCCCTGCCGAGATTCCCTTCGAGATAATGGTGCTGCGGGTGTTTTTCCCGATGTGAATCATCTTTGTCCCCGTGTCCGCCTGCTGATAGTTGTTGGTGAGGGCCACCGAGTAAAACGCCCCAGTCGAGTTGTCTCCCTGCAAAATACAGCTCGGATACTTCCAGGTAATCGCAGACCCTGTCTCCACTTGCGTCCACGAGATCTTGGAGTTTTTTCCCGCGCACTTCCCCCGCTTGGTCACGAAGTTGAAAATACCCCCTTTGCCTTCCTTGTCCCCGGGATACCAGTTCTGCACGGTGGAGTACTTGATTTGGGCGTTATCAAGAGCAACGAGCTCTACTACAGCCGCATGCAACTGATTCTTGTCTCGCATCGGCGCTGTGCAGCCTTCCAGATAACTTACATAGCTTCCCTCATCGGCGACGATCAACGTCCGCTCAAACTGCCCGCTTTCGGCCGCGTTGATGCGAAAATAGGTCGACAGCTCCATCGGACACCGAACTCCTTTGGGGATGTAGCAAAAAGAGCCGTCGCTAAAGACCGCCGAGTTCAACGCCGCAAAAAAATTATCCGTGTAGGGCACTACCGAACCCAGATACCTCTCCACCAACTCCGGATGGTTCTGCACTGCCTCGGAGAATGAACCGAAAATAATCCCGAGCTCCGCCAGCTTCTCCTTGAAGGTCGTCGCCACCGAAACGCTGTCGAAGACTGCGTCCACCGCTACCCCGGCAAGCATCTCCTGCTCCTTGAGCGGTATCCCTAGCTTCTCGTAAGTCGCCAAAAGCTCCGGATCGACCTCCTCCAGACTCTTCGGCTGGTCCCCCTTCCCCTTTGGCGCCGAATAGTAGACGACACTTTGATAATCGATCGGCGGATAGTGAATATTCGCCCACTTCGGCTCCGCCTCCGCCTTCTCCAGCTTCACCCAATGCCGGTAAGCCTTTAATCGCCATTTCAGCATGAATTCAGGCTCGTTTTTCTTCGCCGATATCACCCGGACAATCTCTTCGTTCAGGCCAGGAGGTATCGCGTCTACTTCGATATCCGTGACGAATCCGTACTGGTATTCCCGGTTGATTAGGGAATCAATCGTGCTTCTTTCTGTTTTCACAAATTCACCTGTCCTTTTATTTTCTCGCCTCCCGCTAAAACTCGTCCCTTTCGAATTAAGTGGTGAACGAGGCGCCACACCCGCAGGCTCGCTTAACGTTGGGGTTCTGAAAAACAAAACCTGATTGCATCAGCTCTTCCTTATAATCGAGCTCCGTGCCGTTCACATACAGGAGACTTTTCATATCGACCAGGACCTTGGCCCCTTCCTTCTCGAAGATTCGATCGCCGGCTCGCTGGGCATCAAAATCGACTTTGTATTGAAGGCCCGAACAACCTCCTCCTACTACCTTGACGCGCAACCCCTGCCCTTCTTTTTGCTCGGCTGCAAGAAGCTCTTTTATTTTTTCCGCAGCTCGCTCGGTAATGGTAACTCCACTAACCATATGTCAGTCCCTCCGGCATGAGTACTGGATTAAGCTACTTTTCCCTGAATTTTTTGTTCGCCTTCCTGTCGCTTCTGAAAATTATTTTTGGCCATCTGATAAAGCGGCGACAGCTCGCGTAACCGTGATACCTCTTTGACAACTCGAAGAATCGTGTAGTCCACTTCTTCTGCCGTGTTAAAGCGCCCCAGCCCGAAACGAATAGAGCTATGGGCCAAATCTTCATCTACCCCGATAGCGCGAAGTACATAAGAAGGCTCAAGGGTAGCTGAGGTACAAGCCGAGCCCGAAGACACGGCAATCTCCTTGAGCCCCATCAGCAAAGATTCCCCTTCGACATAGGCAAAGCTGATATTCATATTTCCCGCCAGACGCTGGGTTGGATGTCCATTAAGATAAACCTCATTGAGGCGGCGAAAGATCCCGTCTTTAAGCCTTTCCCGCAACTGCGTCAGGCGCTTAGCCTCTTCAGGCAACTCTTCCTGGGCGATTTGGCAGGCCTTGCCCAGCCCCACGATGCCGGGGACATTCAAAGTTCCGGATCTCATCCCCCTTTCGTGGCCACCTCCATCAAGAATCGGGCTGAGACGAACCCTGGGATTTTTCGAGCGGACGTAAAGCGCGCCGACTCCCTTGGGGCCGTAAATCTTGTGAGCAGACAGGGAGAGGATATCGATTCCCATCTCTTCGACGTCCATGGGAATCTTCCCCACGCCCTGAGTGGCGTCGCAGTGAAAAAGGACCCCTTTCTCCTTGGCCAGTCGGCCGATCTCTTCGACCGGATGTATAGTCCCGATCTCGTTATTGGCCGCCATGATGGAGATCAGGATCGTTTTGTCCGTTACCGCTTTACGAAGCTGCTCCAAACTCACCAACCCAAAACGGTCCACGGGAAGATAAGTGACTTTATACCCTTCTCGTTCCAAACTCTTACAGCTGTCTAGGACCGCCCTATGTTCCGTGACGCAGGTAACGATGTGATTACCTTTCGTCTTGTAAAATTCCGCTACTCCCTTAATGGCCAAGTTATCTGACTCCGTAGCGCCACTGGTAAAAACAATCTCTTTGGGAGACGACGCATGGATCAGCCGCGCGATCCGCTCACGAGCTTCATCCACAGCCGCCTCTGCTTCCCACCCAAAAGTATGGTTTCGGCTGGCCGCATTACCGAATTTTTCTGTAAAGTAGGGGAGCATCGCCTCCACTACTTTGGGGTCCACGGGTGTAGTGGCGTGGTTGTCCATATATATCGGTGTTTCCATACGCTATACTGACAATTTCAATTCCGACCAATTTAGTCTAATACAGACTCTACGCACCTAATCCTGCACTGTCAAGACTTTTGTGCCGGACGGTTGAAAATTCTCGTAATTACTAGGAAAAAGACTCTGGGAATGATAATTTCAAAACGGTGTTTTCTCAGGCTGCTTTGGTGGTGCAAAAAACTTTTTTAAGAAACTGGCCGGTATAAGAACCGTCTACTAAGGAAACCTGCTCGGGAGTCCCCTGAGCAACGATTTTTCCTCCCAGCAAACCACCTTCCGGCCCAAGATCAATCACATAATCCACGCATCTAATAACATCCAGGTTGTGCTCGATGATGATCATGGTATTCCCTGCGTCGGCAAGACGGTTGAGTACCTCGAGAAGGTTTTTGATGTCGTCAAAGTGAAGGCCCGTGGTCGGCTCGTCAAGGATATAAAGCATTCTTCCGCTGGATCTCTTGCTTAACTCACTAGCCAGCTTTACTCGTTGAGCCTCGCCGCCTGAAAGAGTCGGCGCGGCCTGACCGAGACAGAGGTAGCCGAGCCCCACGTCCCTGAGAACATCCAACTTCTGACGAACAGCCGGAATATTTTCCAAAATCTCTATAGCCTGATTTACGGTCAGATCCAAAACGTCGGCGATGCTTCTGCCCTTATAGAGAATTTCCAAGGTCTCCCGGTTATAGCGCCGGCCGCCGCAGACCTCGCACGTCACAAAAACATCAGGGAGAAAAAGCATCTCGATTTTAATGAGGCCGTCACCCAAGCAGGCTTCACAACGTCCTCCCATGACGTTAAAAGAAAACCTTCCCGGCTTGTACCCTCGCACCCTGGCCTCGGGAAGTTGAGCAAAAAGCTCTCGGACGTGGCTGAATAGTCCCGTGTAAGTTGCAGGATTGGAGCGTGGCGTACGGCCTATGGGACTCTGATCGACAACGATAACCCGATCGAAATAGTCCCAGCCTATGATCTCGTCAACCGGGCCGGCCATATCCTTAGATCGATGTAGACGCTGCATCATGGCTCTGTAGAGTGTATCGACGACAAGGCTGCTCTTGCCGGAACCGGAAACTCCGGTAACGCAAATCATAGAACC
>JAUXIP010000017.1 GCA_030620935.1 Deltaproteobacteria bacterium
CCCTTTCTTCGGAGCAGGCCCCCCGCGCAGCGCTACGATTCATCCGGTTCCGAGGGAGGAAGCCTGAAGGCCTGAGGCACAGGGACGTGGAGGTTGGAGGCCCTTCGACACGCTCAGGGTGATGAGCAAAGTCGAACCACAGGCCCAGGCCGTTGGAGAACTCACCCGAAGGGGACGGGAGGGTGGCCGTCGAGGCAGTGACCTATTGACTCAGGCCGGAAGGTTTTCTCGTGAGGAACCACACTTGTTAAGAGAGAGGCAAAATTCCTTTGGCGGCCGGGATCGCAATCGCACACAACTGTTTAGTCAACTGTTGGAGCGGATCTCTTGAAGGTAATCCCGAAAGCCTGCTTCCATATTGAACTGAGGTTCCCAGCTCAGAAAGTGTTTAGCCTGAGAGATCACCATAGGCTGCTTAATTGAATGAGGAGGTTTTCCCGGTTTGATTTCGACCTTAAGCTTGGGCAGCAGCTGCTTGGCCACTGCCAAGAGATCTTCAAATTTCGTTATCACACCCATCCCAATGTTAAAGAAGGTCTTGGCCGGCATGGGCACCGTCGCAGCCAGATCGATGGCACGGCCGATGTCCTTGCAATAAACATATTCGAAATCCCTGGCCTGTCCCTGAGGCACCTGGACCGCTTCTCCGGCCATCCCTTTTTGCAGCAGCGTCTGCAAGAGTTCTCCTCCACCGGAGCCCGACCAGAAATGGCCGAATCCGTATACGTTCGCCGGACGCAGCACCACGAGTTCAAATTCGTAAAGACGTTGGTAAGCCTCCAAGACAAGCTCCTTGGCCACCTTGGAGTTGCTATAAGCCGCCCCTCCCCCTCTGGGAAAATCTTCGGTGATGGGGTCGGAGCCTTCATGCCGGCGGTCATAGACTCCGAAAGTGCTGATGTGCACTAATCGCTTGACCCCAGTAAGCCGCACAGCCTCGGCTACGTTAATCGTCCCCATCACGTTCACTTGCAGCCCCGTGTAAATAGACTCGGCGACACGACCGCCGATCAAGCCGGCAGTGTGAACGACTGTGTTTACCTGGTGCTCTTTGATCGTCTGGATCAAGGCAGGGAGATCACGGATGTCCTTTTGAACCACTACGACATCGGCTTCTCCCAATTTCTTGTGTAGAAAGTCGCCCCGTGGCTGAAAATCGAAAAAGACCAGCCGCTCACCGCGCTGGAGCGCCATTTGAGCAAACGAGGTACCTACCAGCCCTATGCCGGTTACTAGTGTACTCATTCCTATTCCTCTCCTCTTTAAAAACTTCCGGCAATGTCTAATGTCTTCTTAGCGGAACAGTATTGAAGCACCTACCGACTGTCAAGCTGTCCGTTTCAGACCAAAATTCGCAGGTAAACTCACAACCTCTGAAAGACCTGGCCGTCGAGAAGGAGGCGGGTGCGAGCCCGAAGCGACAACGAAGCAAGCGCCCCTTATCGACGGATCAGGGTTTAGAGGATGATCCAGAAGAGCAACGGGATGCTTATCAGAGATAATAGGGTGGTGAAAAAGACAATGGAAGCAGCCAGCTCCGGATCCTGGCGATATTTTTCCGTGAGCACGACGTTAACCACCGCCGATGGAAGAGAACCATAAAGAAGTATGACCTGTCGGTTGACTCCTTCGATCCCGAGGAGGGTGACTATAATATAGGCCGATGCGAAGCCGCCGACGATGCGGATAAGGGCGCCGCCTATGGAGTGGCCCCACACTAGCGAATGGATGTCATGAAGCCGGCAACCTAAGCTGACCAACATGAGAGGGATGGTGGAATAGCCCAGAAGCCACAGTGGCCGGAAGATAGGCTCAGGCACCCGGATCTCGGCAACATTAAATAAAAGCCCCAGCAAAGCCGCATAGATAAGCGGGAGACGAAAGATTTCTTTCCAGCCCCCTTCGCCACTCAATAGATAGATGCCTAGGGAATACTGAGAAAATGACATGATCACAAAAAAAAGCGTCGCCCGCTGCAGGCCCGGCTCACCAAAGGCGAAGAGGGCCAGAGGAAGACCCATGTTTCCGGCATTCATAAAGAGGACAGGAAGAGTAAAACCGGGGGAGCGAAAACGGAAGATAAGGGAATAGAGCCGTATGAGCAGTCCGACTCCTCCGAGGATACCCAAAGCCCCAGCAAAAATCACGGCGATATCGGCCGGGAAGAGAGGTTTCGTGGTCAGCGAGGTGAAAACCAGGCAAGGGGCTGCAAGGTAGACAATAATATCGGTCAGTGGGACGAGATTGATCCTTTTCCAGCGCGCAAAGACGAAACCGATACCGATCAAGAGAAAAACAGAAATAATCGGAGACAGCGGTTTTAGACCATCCATGGCTACTTTTTACATGCAGGAATCTCTCTTGTCCAATAACTGACCTCGGTTCTGCCGGGTGCCATGGTCAACAAAACAACCTCCATCCTGACCCTATATAAAAGACTCGGTTGGCGGCATTCCGGACGCCCTCTCGCTTGCCACAAAACATTAATAGATAATAATAGGGTGTTGAAAAACCCTATTTTCAGACCGGTCAAAAAGGTCCCAGATGCGAGGCTTCGACCGTGAGCTCCCCTCGGCCTGAGTTCGGGACGAAGGCAGCTGATCGGCGCGCGAGAAACCGACGAGCGCAGGCGTACTTAAGTAGTGCGTCGGAGCGAGGCGGTCGAGCGCAACGAAACAGATGGGCATTTTTCAACGGTCTGATAATGCCTGACACGGCTTTTATTTGTATTATTCCCCTTTACTTTTTTGCCTATTTCTGGTTGAGTCAGCTATACATGCGATCGACTCTAACCCCTAGACTTTACAAGCAAATCTTAAAGCCGACCTATTAGTTATCCACAAAAGAATGACCCAAGGAAATTCTCCCTCTCAGTCTGACTACAAAGCGACTAACATTAAGGTGTTGGAGGGGCTTGAGGCGGTCAGAAAAAGACCCGGGATGTATATCGGGGATACCGCGGAAAGGGGGATCCATCACCTGGTCTACGAGGTTGTGGATAACTCCATCGATGAAGCCTTAGCGGGTCACTGCAGCAAAATCGACATTACCATACATATTGACAACAGCGTGACCGTCACCGACAACGGCCGGGGTATTCCGGTCGACTTGCATCCCACGGAAAAAAAATCCGCCGCCGAGGTAGTTTTAACCAAACTTCACGCAGGGGGTAAATTCGACAAGGCTTCTTACAAAGTCTCCGGAGGACTTCATGGCGTCGGCGTCTCCGTGGTCAATGCTCTGGCAGAATCTCTGGAGGTAGAGATTAAGCGAGACGGCAAGGTTTACCAGCAGCACTACAAGCGAGGCGTCCCTCAGGCGCCGCTAAAAGAAGTAGGAAAATCCAAAGAGAGAGGGACAAGAGTCACTTTTCGCGCCGATCCGGAGATCTTTGAGTCTGTTGATTTCAGTTTCGATCTTCTCTCCCAAAGGCTGCGGGAGCTAGCTTTCCTCAATCGCGGAGTCCAGATCACGATTGAAGATGAAAGAAGTCAAAAAAAACATGAGTTTGTCTATGAGGGTGGAATTGTATCTTTCGTGGAGCACCTCAATCGGGCCAAGGCCTCTATTCATCCCAAGGTCATCTATTTGCAGGGAGAGAAAGACGGGATCGACATAGAGATCGCCTTGCAGTGGAATGACGGGTATACCGAGAACATTTTTTCGTTCGCCAACAATATCAACACGACCGAAGGAGGCACTCACCTCATCGGCTTCAAGTCCGCTCTGACCCGGACCATAAACAGCTACGCCATTTCGAGCAATCTTCTAAAAAAAGACGAAGGGAACCTCCAAGGGGAGGATATCCGAGAAGGGCTTACGGGGGTCATCAGCGTCAAGGTTCCCGAGCCACAATTTGAAGGCCAAACCAAAACCCGCCTGGGCAACAGCGAAGTCAAAGGAATCGTCGAGGCGCTCATCAACGAGAGGCTTTCAAGTTATTTTGCCGAACATCCGGGCGACGCCAAGAAAGTCGTGATGAAGGGTGTTGAAGCCGCCCGCGTCCGCGAAGCTACGCGTAAAGCCAAAGACCTGGCCCGGCGGAAGGGCGCACTGGACTCAGGATCGCTTCCCGGAAAGCTGGCAGATTGCCAGGAGCGGGATCCGGCTCTGAGCGAGATTTTCATCGTCGAGGGAGACTCCGCCGGGGGCTCGGCGAAGCAGGGACGCGACCGGCGCAACCAAGCGATCCTGCCGCTGAAAGGAAAAATCCTTAACGTCGAAAAGGCACGCTTCGACAAATTGCTTTCTTCTCAGGAGATCCGGCTGATCATCTCCGCGTTAGGCGCGGGGATCAAAGAGGACTACGATCCGGCCAAGCTCCGCTACCATTCGATCATCATCATGACCGACGCCGACGTTGACGGCTCCCACATCCGGACGCTCCTCCTGACCTTTTTCTACCGCCAGATGCCTGATCTGGTCGAAAAGGGCCATCTCTTTATCGCCCAGCCGCCTCTGTTCAAAGTGAAGCGGGGCAAGCAGGAACGCTATTTGAAAGACGAGACCACCCTGGAAGACTACCTTATCGAGATCGGCACCGAAAATATCCGGGTGCGGGCGACCGAGGACGGCAACGGCCTTGCGGGCCAGCCGCTGCAGGCTTTTATCAAGAAAGTCCTCCGCTGGGAGAAGCTGATGGCGATGACGGCGCGCAAGAGGAAAAATCGCGTCATCGTCGAGGCCCTATTGCTCGAAGAGGAGTTCAACGAAGAGACTCTCAAGGACGAAGAGGCGCTGAAAAGATTACAGGCCCGTCTGGCCTCGTACGTGAATCTCATGGCGCCGGAGGAGACGCCGCTTTCGTGCGTGCTCGAAGAAGACCCGGAGCATAACTGTTTTAAGCTGGTCTGCCATACGAGGGCGAATGGGACCGGAGCCCGGACGGTTATCGATCACGAATTCCTTTCGAGTCCCGAGTACAAGGAAATCAAACGGCTTTTCGGCGAGTTGACGAGCGTAGGGCTTCCTCCTTACGCGGTCGAGAACGGAGACCATAAGAGCCGGCCCCGCTCTCTCAAGGAACTCCTTGAGTATATTATGGAGGGAGGCAAGAAGGGGCAATACATTCAGCGCTACAAAGGCCTCGGCGAGATGAATCCGAGCCAACTTTGGGAAACCACAATGAATCCGGAGACGCGGGTTCTCTTGCAGGTCAGGATTGAAGACGCGGTCGAAGCCAACGACATCTTCTCCACGTTGATGGGGGATGAAGTCGAGCCCCGCCGTAAGTTTATCGAAGAGCATGCCCTTACCGTCAAGAACCTGGACATCTAACCACCTAAAGTCATGAGTAAAGAGTCATGACTTCACAGCTTTTCCTCCTAACCCGAAACTCAAGACTCGAGACTCGAAACTATCCTCCATGGAAGCCACAATAAAACCGAAGAAAGTCCCGGTCTATATCGAAGACGAGATGCGTCAGTCCTATATGGACTACGCCATGAGCGTCATCATCGGCCGTGCCCTCCCCGATGTGCGTGACGGATTGAAGCCAGTGCACCGGCGGGTTCTCTATGCCATGTACGATATGGGGAACGTCCACAGCAGTCCCTATAAGAAGTCCGCACGCCTGGTCGGTGACGTCATCGGAAAATACCATCCGCACGGCGACGTCGCGGTCTACGATACCCTTGTTCGGCTCGTACAAGATTTTTCCATGCGCTACCCGCTCGCCGACGGGCAAGGAAACTGGGGGAGCATTGACCCTGATCCACCCGCCGCAATGCGGTACACCGAAGTCCGCATGACTCGGCTGGCCGAGGAAATGTTGGTGGACATTGAAAAAGAAACGGTCGATTTCTCCCGCAACTACGACGACTCCCTTCAGGAGCCAATAGTTCTGCCAACGCGGATCCCCAACCTCTTGGTCAATGGATCATCCGGTATCGCCGTGGGCATGGCGACGAATATTCCGCCGCATAAGCTCGGCGAGGTTGTGGACGGACTCGTGGCGCTGGTTGAGCAACCGGATCTCTCCATCAAGGAACTGATGAATTTTATCCCGGGGCCGGATTTTCCCACCGGCGGCTTCATCCACGGACGGGAGACCATTATCCAGGCCTACTTGGAGGGGCGCGGCATTATCCAAATGCGCGGGAAGACTTTTACCGAGACTGTCAAGCGGACCGAGAAAGAGCAGATCGTCATCAGCGAAATCCCCTTCATGGTTACCAAAGGCCGCCTGATTGAACAGATCGCTGCGCTTGTGCAGGGCAAGAAGATTGAGGGTATCGCAGACCTGAGAGACGAGTCGGACCGCGACGGGATGCGCATCGTGATTGAACTCAAGCGCGACGCGGTCTCTGACATCATCATCAATCAGCTCTACAAGCACACGGCACTGCAAGAGTCCTTCGGCGTCAACATGCTCGCCATCGTCGAAGGCAGGCCCAAGCTGCTCAATCTAAAAGAAGCGCTGAAAGCCTTCTTGGACCACCGCAAAGAGGTGGTCACCCGGCGCACGGCATACGATCTCCGGAAGGCCGAAGAGCGGCTCCACATCTTGGAAGGATTGCGCATCGCGCTGGACAATCTGGACGCCGTGATCGATCTGATTCGAAAATCTCAAGATCCTAAAGTTGCGAAAGAGGGCCTGGTCCTGAACTTCGGTTTGAGTCAGACCCAGGCTCAGGCGATCCTGGATATGCGCCTGCAGCGGTTGACCGGGTTGGAAAGGGACAAAATCCTGCAGGAGCATCAGCAGGCCGTTGAGTTGATCGCCAAGCTACGCGCCATCCTGGCCGACGAGATGGAGATCTACAAGATCATCGTCGAGGAGCTGAAAGAGATCAAAGAGCGCTACGGCGACCCTCGGCGGACCGAAATCGTAGACCGGTCCGAGGAGATCTCCATCGAGGATCTCATCGTCGAAGAGGATATGGTGGTCACCATTTCCCACGAAGGCTATATCAAGCGAAATCCCGTGACACTCTACCGGGCGCAGCGACGCGGCGGCAAAGGGAAAATCGGCACGACAACGCGAGACGAGGATTTTGTCGAATATCTTTTTGTGGCCTCAACCCACTCCTACATCTTGTTCTTCACTACGGTGGGAAAGGTTTACTGGATCAAGGTCCATGAGCTGCCTCAAGCCGGCCGAGTGGCCAAGGGAAAACCAATCGTCAATCTCCTCCACCTAGAAGAGGGAGAACGGGTCTCTGCCTTGCTTTCGGTGCGCGAATTCCAAGAGGGCCGTTTGGTCGTCTTTGCCACAAAAAAAGGCTTGATCAAAAAAACCGATCTCATGTCCTATGCCAATCCCCGCTCCAGCGGAATCCGGGCCATTGGTATCGAACCGGGAGATGAGGTGATCGGAGTCCGCTTGACCGACGGGCAGCAGGAGATCATCCTCTCTACTCTGGAAGGCCAGTCCATCCGTTTCAAAGAAGCGCAAGTTCGGTCTACGGGGCGAGGAACTTACGGCGTCGTGGGAATGCGCTTGGATAAGGGAGATGAGGTGGTCAGCATGGAGATCCTGAGTCCAGGCGCGGATATCTTGACGGTGGCGGAGCACGGTTACGGTAAGCGCACTGCCATGGAAGAGTACCGCCTCCAATCGCGCGGCGGCAAGGGGATCATTACGATGAAGGCGACCGACAAGACCGGCAAGGTCGTTGGCAGTCAGCAAGTGAGCGAAGACGACCAGCTCATGCTGATAACCAATAAAGGGAAGATTATTCGCCTAAAAGTAGGGGACATTCGTGTGATCGGGCGCAATACCCAGGGGGTGCGTCTCATCGACCTTGAGAGCGCAGAGAGAGTGGTCTCTTTGGCACGACTGGCGGAAAAAGAAGATGAGGATTAAGGTACCCATTAAGCCATGGCTAAAGCTATTGGGATCATCGGAGCCGGAGGTTGGGGAACAGCCATCGCCAAGCTGCTGTGCGAGAAGGGTGATGATGAGGTAACGCTCTGGTGCCGCCAGGAAGAAAGATGCCGGGAGATCCGAGAAAGAAGAGAAAACCGATGCTATCTTCCGGGGATCTCCCTGCCTTCCTCCCTTAAAATCACGTCTTCCCTTAAAGAGGTCTGTTCCGGAAAGGAAATTCTTTTTTGCACTCTTCCATCCCACGGAGTACGTGAGGTGACGACGAGTGCTAAGTCCCATGTGAGTTCCGAGGCGACCTTTGTCTGCGGAACCAAAGGCATAGAGGAAGAAAGCCTCATGCCGATGAGCGAGGTCCTAACGGAGATCTTCGGCAAGACCCGGAAAAAAATGCTGGCCATTTTATCCGGACCGACCTTCGCGCTAGAGGTAGCGCAAAATCTGCCGGCGGCCATTACAGTCGCGGCATTCGCGGAACAGGTGGGAAGAGATGTCCAGGAGACACTAAGCACGCGGACCTTTCGCGCTTACACCTCAAAAGACGTGGTGGGGGTGCAAATGGGCGGGGTGGTCAAAAATGTCATCGCGATCGCTGCGGGCATCAGCGATGGATTGGGATTGGGGCATAACGCCCGCGCCGCATTGGTGACCCGTGGATTGGCTGAGATGATCCGTTTGGCGGTCAAGATGGGAGCGAATCCTCTTACCCTCTCCGGACTTCCCGGCCTGGGCGATTTGATTCTGACCTGCACAGGAGATCTGAGTCGCAACCGCCGGGTCGGCTTGGAAATTGCCCAGGGAAAAGCGCTTAAAGAAATCTTAAGCGGGAGGCGAACGGTGGCTGAAGGGGTAAAGAATACTCGATCCGTTTTTCTTTTATCGCGACGTCTGGGGGTGGAGATGCCCATAGTGGAGCAGATGCATCAAGTCTTATATCAGGGCAAAAAACCCTTGGAGGCGGTCCGAGACCTGATGCAGCGTTCTCTCAAGGCTGAAATCACGTAGCAAATTAATAAAGTAGCCCAAATCGTTCAAAATAGTTCAAGTCTTTCAATCCGTCAGAAAACAACGTTGAACAATTTGAACCTTTGAACAGCTTGAACGTGTTGTTCTGAGAGGTAGCCCCCTCGGGCTTCCGTTGAACATTACTTTTCGCAAGAGAGCCGGTGGTAGCAAATTGACAACCGGTTGGCTCTATGGTTCAAATGGAGAATTGGCTGTTGAGCCGGGTTAGGAGAGCCCTTTCATATGAAAAGAACTTATCAACCGAGCAACGTCAGTCGTAAAAGGAGCCATGGGTTTCTCGCCCGCATGGCAACACCGGGAGGCCAAAAGATTCTGAACCGAAGGCGTGCCAAGGGGCGCAAAAAACTGACTGTCGTGGTGCCTCCCAAAAGGGCTCGTTCTTAACTGCGTGGAATCGTTGTCTCGGGACAGGGAGAATTTTCCCAGGGGCGCCCGTCTTACCCGGCGCTCCGAGTTCCTGAACGTATCACGAGGGGGACAAAGAATTCACACCTCCCATTTTGTCGTTATCAGCAAACCTAACGATAAAGGAAAAAACCGACTCGGGGTGACGGTCAGTGCAAAGGTGGGAAAAGCGGTGGTTCGTAACCGGATTAAGAGGCTTCTCAGAGAATTTTTTCGCTGCCATCGCCGTGAGTTTCCCCCTCATCGGGATGTTGTCATCATTGCCAGAAAAGGAGCGGACCAACTCTCCTTGAGCCGGGTGGCAGGAGAGATCAGGGGCGCTTTTTCCCAGGAGCGGAGTCGCTGAAGATGGTGATTCGACTTTGTCAGAAAGCCGTTACCGGCATCATTACCGGATATCGCATTTTTCTATCTCCCTTCCTGCCTCGCTCCTGCCGCTTTGTTCCTAGCTGCTCCGCATATACCTCAGCGGCCATCGACCGATACGGGGTAAAGAAAGGGAGCTGGCTCGGCTTGCGCCGGCTCTTTCGCTGCCACCCTTTGAATCCTGGGGGCTACGATCCCATTCGGTAGACTCTGCCCATGGAAAAACGTGCAATCCTAGCCATCGTTCTTTCTATAATAGTACTTATCCTCTACCAACAGTGGATAGCGCCTAAGTACATCCCGCCTCCTTTGGCTCCGTCGGAAGAGAAGTGGGAACAAAAGACCGTCGCTCCACCTCCGATCCCACAACCGGTGGTGCAGGAACAACAACCCACGCCATCTCCACTCCAGGAGTCGGCAAAGGAAGTCAAAGTAGAAACCGACTTGTATATAGCGTTATTTACGAGCAAGGGGGCGCGCCTTAAGAGTTTCAAGCTGAAGCGCTATCGAAGCGCGGCAGACGAAGAGAGTCCTCCCTTTGAAATGGTCTCTCCCGCTCCCGGAGTGCCTTATCCCCTTGGTGTGCAGATCAACAACTCTCAGCCCATCGATGACGAGGACATAGTCTACGGGGTCCAGGGAAGCGGGCTAAAGCTGACCGGGGATGCCAAAGGGACCCTTTTGTTTAAGGGGCAGAGCCCTACCGGAATTACAATAACCAAAAAATTTACCTTCACGGGGTCTCAGTATCCGATCGAGGCGGAAGTGTCCGCCAACGGGGTTGCGGGACTCCAGCCCGGCTTGATCCTGACTTCTGAGGGAACGCCTAAGGGCTCGGAAAAGGATGCGGCGTTCGAAGGGCTATTAGCCCTCCATGACGGCAAGGTACAATGGATCACCGCCGACGATATCGAAGAAGGAAAAGATTTGTTCGGACCGATCTCCTGGGCTGGTTTCGGTTATACCTATTTCCTCTTTGCTGTCATACCGGAAAGCGGATCAGCGGAAACGCTCGCCATCAAAAAGGCCGGGCCTGGAATGGCGATGAGTCTTACGAGCCAACCCCTTTCAAACTCCGGAAATCAAAGTAGTTACACTCTCTATATCGGTCCCAAAGACCTGGAGATTCTGAAAGCGATCGGCAGGGATTTGGAGAAGTCCATTTATTTCGGTTACTTTGCCTTTATCTCCATTCCCCTGCTCTACCTGTTACACTTTTCTCATCAGTTTACCGCGAGTTACGGCGTCGACATCATTCTGCTTACCGTTTTTGTCAAGATTCTCATGGCCCCTCTGACGCATAAGAGCTTTGTTTCGATGAAACAGATGCAGAAGCTCCAGCCTCAGATGGAGCGCATCAAGCAAAAATTCCAAAACGACAAAGAAAAAATGAATAAGGAGATCATGGAGCTTTATCGGCGCAACAAGGTCAATCCCATTGGGGGATGTTTGCCGATGCTGCTCCAATTCCCGATTTTTATCGGCCTATATAAAGCCCTACTGACACCGATTCAGCTGCGCCACGCTTCCTTCATGTGGATTAATGACCTCTCCCAGCCGGACTGGAAGTCTCTCCCGTTTGCGCTTCCCAGTTGGTTGGGTGGCGAGTTTGGTTTTCCCGTGCTCACCTTGCTCATGGGAGCGAGCATGTTCGCACAGCAATGGATGACGCCTACTGCCGGCGATCCCAATCAAAGGCGTATGATGCTCATGATGCCCGTGGTTTTCACAGCTCTGTTCGTTACCTTCCCGGCCGGACTGACCATCTACTGGTTGGTGAACAACGTCCTCGGCATCGCGCAGCAATATTTCATCAATCGGAGGGGGTAGTTGGTGTGGGAGGTGCCTAATCCATGGAGTATGTGGAAACCGAAGGTAACACTATCGACGAGGCTATAGGGAATGCCCTGAAAGTTCTCGCGGTGGAGCGTGACAAGGTCAGTGTCGATATTCTGACAGAGGGTAAGAAAGGGTTTCTGGGCTTTGGTGCGCAAAAGGCTCGGATCCGAGCCTCTCTCAGAAAGGCCCTATTAGCGTATGAGAAAGAGCCGTCTGAGAGACAATCTCCCACGACCAAGAGGACCTCAAAAGAAGAGATCATAGCGGTAGGCCAAAGGGGCAAGGAGGTATTGACTCGAATCCTAAATCTGATGGGTATCCAGGCAACTGTTGAGGTAAAGCCCGGAGAGATCGAAGAGGAGGTTATCCTGGATATTCGCGGAGAAAACGGAGGCCTCCTTATCGGCCACAAAGGGCAAAACTTAGAGGCTTTGCAGTACCTTCTGATACGTATTGTCGACGAGAGACAGGGGAAAGAAGGTCCCCAGTTGGTCGTGGATATCGAGAACTACCGTGTGCGCCGGCAAAAAAGCTTAGAAGATATGGCTCTGCGTCTGGGGGAAAAGGCCAAAAGGAGCAGAAAGCCGGTCACCGTTGACGCCTTAAGCGCGGCCGATCGCCGGATCATTCACGGTGCCCTACAAGACGATCCTTGGCTCACGACCAAAAGCCTGGGTCAAGGAGCCTACCGCCGTCTGCTTATCGTCCCCGAAGGAGACAGAAAGAGAAAAGAAGAAGAGAAAGGCCGAGCTACAAGCGGGCAAATGGCCAAAGGGCCAAGATAGAAACAGCCTGCTGAAAAAGGCCCATCTGTTTCGTTGCGCTCGACCCGCTCGCTCCAACGTACTGTTTAAGTACGCCTCCGCTCGCGGGATCCTCGCGCGCCGATCAGCTGCCTTCGTCCCGAGCTCAGGCCGAGGGGAGCTCACGGTCGAAGCCTCGCATCTGGGACCTTTTTGACCAGGCTGGCAACAGAGTTTTTCAACACTCTGAGAAAAGCCTGATCTCGTCGAGCCTCCTGGTAGTATCTCTAAAAATCGTGGGAAATAATTTTGTGGCTGACCGATTTTTTGATTCCAACAGCATGATCTGGCGAGTGGATCGGGAGATGGCTTTACTGCTGGGGGGAGGAAGGGCTCTGCTGATTCAGTTGGCCCATCCCAAAGTAGCAACAGGTGTTGGCTACCACAGACATTTCAAGGA
>JAUXIP010000221.1 GCA_030620935.1 Deltaproteobacteria bacterium
GACGTTTTTATCTCTTACCCTTTGTCTTCCTCTTCCTCATTTCCCTTCTTTGCTTCTGGGGCCGCAAGTCGTCTCAGTCTCTTAGCGTATTCTTGCAACTGCTTTTCGACCAAGTCGTTGACCGACGAGGCCGGAAAACGGCCTTCACTATCTCTCTCTCCGGCCGGCACGCCGGTGAGCACTTCGATTCCTTCGTTGACGGTGCTGACCGCGTATACATGAAACGTCCCCTGCTCGACGGCCTCGACGACATCACCGCGCAACATGAGATTTCTCACGTTGGACCGGGGAACGAGAACTCCCTGCTCTCCGCTTAATCCTTTGAGACGGCAAACGTCAAAGAAGCCTTCGATCTTCCGGTTGATCCCGCCGATGGCCTGGACCTCACCGTTTTGGTTTACCGAGCCGGTGACTGCAATACCCTGTTTGATCGGAATCCCGGACAGACTCGAAAGGATACCGTAGAGTTCCGTAGAAGAGGCGCTATCTCCCTCTATGCCTTCATAGGACTGCTCAAAACATAGACTGATCGAAACAGAGAGCGGACGGTCCTGGGCAAATCGCGAACCCAGATAGCCCCCGAGGATGAGAACTCCTTTGTCGTGAGTGCTGCCGCTCAGCTTCGCCTCCCTTTCAATATTGACGAGCCCGCCACGTCCCATAAAAGTCTTGGCGGTAATACGCGATGGCTTCCCGAAGCTGAAATCTCCCAACTGATAGATGGCCAGACCGTTGACCTGTCCGACTACGGCCCCCTCGACATCCACCAGCAGTGTTCCCTCGGCGATCATTTCCTGAATCCTTTCCTCGACAAGATTCAAGCGAAAGATTTTTTCTTGCAGCGCTTTCTCGACATGATCGCCGGTGACCAATGCGCTTTCCTCTCTTTCCGCCCAATAGTTGGACTCGACCAGGACATCGACAATATCGCTGAAGCGGGTGGAGAGCTTTTCCTGGTCCTCCACCAGTCTTGCCCCGTGCTCGACAATCCTAGCGATGCCCGAATGGTCGAAGTGACGAAGACCTTCCCGTTGACAGGCGGCAGCGATAAAGCAAGCAATCGCAACGATATTCTCTTTGGATCGATCGATCCTAAAGTCGAAGTCGGCCTTGACCTTGAAGGTCTCGCGGAAATCGGGATCGAGCGTAGAGAGATAATGATAGAGAAAAGGATCACCGATCATGATCACCTTGGTATCGGTCGGGATCGGTTCGGGCCTGAGCCCTTGCGGGGGCAACCAGCCAAAAAAGGTAGCCGGCTCTTCGATGCGGAGTTCTCGATTCTTGATTACCCTCTTCAGCGCTTCCCACACTCCAGGGTTAGCCAACACGTCCCGGTCATAGAGGACTAAGTAACCTCCGTTGGCACGACTGATCGAGCCGGCCTTGATCTGACTAAAGTCTGTGACGAAGCCACCGAGAACCGGGCGCTTCTCAACCACACCGAAAAGGTTATGGTACGTCGGGTTGGTTTCAATAATGATCGGAGGTCCCTGAGTTTCGCTGTTGTCCACAAAGACATTGACCCGATAGGGAAGAAATCCGTCGGTGGTCGCTTCAGTCGACGGAAGAAGTGCGAGTGCCCCGCTAACCTGAGCTCCCTCCGTACCTTTGAAACGTTGCAGGTTTTTCACAATATCGTCCCGGACCGCATCCAGATAAGCGACTACTTTAGGATAGTCCCGGTATTTTTCCTTGAGATCGGATAAGGGGATGCGCACCAGATACTCCCCGGCCTGCTGATCTAGGGTCTCCAGCCGATCGGCGATCTCCCGCTCCAGTTTCTTTCCTTGTCGAATGGCCTGTTCCACTTTCTTTTCGATCTCGCTCCGCTTCTCCTCCAGCGCTTTTTTCTGCTCTCCGGCGAGAGAGAGAAAATCCTCCTCCTGCATCGGCTTTCCGTCCTTTTTGAGAGGGATCATGACCACGCCGGAGGGAGAGATCCTGAGCGCAAATCCACCCTTCCTCGCCTCTTCCCCAACCGCTTCTAGAATCTCTTGGTGCTGCTTCTGCATTTTCTCGACCATTGCCTGACGCTGGCGGGCAAATTCTTCGCTCTCAAAAGTCTTCTTGACCTCCTGCTGCAAAGTATGGACCAATCCCTCCATATCTTTTTTCAGGATCTTGCCCCAGCCGCGGCGAATATTGATGGCGAACGGCCGGTCCTCGTCGGTGAAGTTATTGACATAACACCAATCCTCGGGGAAGGGAGAATCTTCCTCAGGGGGGGTCTTTTCCGCCGTGACTTTCTTCAGGAAGGCCTTGATGATCGTGGTCTTTCCGGTTCCCGTAAGACCGGTGACGAATATGTTGAAGCCGGGCTTGTTGACGCCCAGCCCGAACTCGATGGCACGCATGGCCCTCTCCTGCCCGATGAAATCCTCTAAAGGGACCATGTCCGAAGTACAGGTAAAAGGGAGAAGCGACGGCTCACAGCGCCACCGCAAATTTTCCGGCGGGAGTTTAAACGCAGAGCTCATACCCTACCCTCCTAAAGAACCTGGCTAAATCAAAGTACAAACACGTTTAGTCCGAAACGAAGGGGTAAGCAAGTGGGCCTCCTATGAGGATTAAGACGTTTAAACGGTTCAAAGTAGTTCAAGTAGTTCAGTTTGTTCGAAGTCCCTCAAGTCGTTAGAAAAAAAACTTTCAACGATTTGAACTTTTTAAACGTTTTGAACGGCTTGAACTACTTTATTAGAGATGAGGCTTAATTATCGCACTCCCGCCAATTCCTGCAAAGTGCGCCAGTTCCTCAATCGGCGGAGGAGAAAAGGGGTCGGGAGTCTTTCTAGAAGTTTAAACTAACCATGAACTCTTAGACAAATTCGTGCTTTGTCATCAATAACTCTAGAAACTGTTTCACTTCCTGTGTATCCTTAAGCCGGTAGTCGGCCGCCGAAGGGCGCGCGGACTCCGCCACGAGTATGGCGACCCCCCGCTCCCTGACGACCTTGAAGGCATCTTCATCCGTTGTGTCGTCCCCCAGATAAACAGGCACGATCTCAGATTTGTCGAGATCCAGGGCACGCAAAATCCACTCAACGGCCTTGCCTTTATCCCAATCGATTGCCGGTCGGAGTTCAAAGACTTTTTTGCCCAAAGTCTTGCGCAAGGCGGGATGTTCTTTGACCACCTCATCTCCGATCGTCTCCACCTGACAAACCTGCTCCTCGCGCACCAGCCGGTAGTGAATGGATACCGAGAAGCCTGTGTGTTCCACCAGCGCTCCATCGATCTCCCGAACCTCTTCGGTCAGTCGTCGATGGACCTTTTCAATCTCCGGTAAAAAGCGCCGCCCCTCCTCGTGTTGGATTGCAGAACCGTGAGGGCCGGAAATGTCGAAGCCATGGCTCCCGGCATAAAAGACGCTGTCGATCCGGACGAAATCATAGACCTTCGAGCGCGAGCGACCGCTGATAATCGCCGTCGTGCAACGATCAGCCACACGGCGCACTACGTCTCTCATGTCGTCGGCCATGAAAGCCATATCCGGTCTATCGACGATAGGGGTTAGGGTCCCGTCGTAGTCGAGAAAAAGCACGACCCGTTTGCCGGAAAGCCGCTGCCTTAGCTCTCTTTCCCTTTCCAAAGCGGAAGGAAGATCAACGGCATGATTTGACTTCATGCAACCTCTCTCCTTACTTTACTATAGAAACGGGCTTTCTGATTCACCCCCGCGGTTTACTAAGGAGTTCATTAGTCAGTAGTTGGGGTCAGGACTGCAGAGCCCCGGCACGCGAAGCCAACGAGACAGGTGAGCACTTATGATAGGAGATCCTGCTTTTTCGCATTAAATTCCTCCTTCTCGATCTCCCCTTTGGCATAGCGCTGCTTCAGAATCTCCAAGGCGTCCTGCGACGACTTCATGCCGGACGAGACCGAAGGAAAAATAAAACGGACCAAAAGAATAATCCCTCCAATGATGAGTCCCCAGAAAAGAATCATTGCGATAATCATGAATATCATACCCCAACCCCCTCCCATCATGCCGTAATGCCATCCCCAAGGGCCCTGGTAAGGACCCGGCCCTTGTCCTTGTAAAAGTATTCCGTTCGCCAGCCATAAAATCTGCATCATAGCCCACCTCGTTAATAATCTATCGAAGACACTCTATTGCTCTTGCGTTTGCTGTCAAGTTGACTGCCACTCTGCACAGTGGAGGGCTTGGAGTTCTGGGACCGTACCAGCCACTGTAAGAATAGTGTCCCCAGGCATCAAAATGAGTCGCCTAACTATTCCCCTTTGATGCCTCTTTTTTCAGCATGGCCAAGATTTTGTCAGCAACCGCTCTTGCCACCTCTTTCCGTTCTGCTTCCGGGACATCGGTATACAGGAATACATCCCCATACTTCTTGTGTAAAGGCAGGGTATCGATGTGGATCATTTTTTCTTCATCGATCAGATTTTTAAAAATCCTGCCGTGACACTTCAGGAAACAGCCGTCGATGACAACGACCTTTTCCGCTTCCCTCATCCAACGGGTCATAGATGAATGGGGAACTAAGAACGTTTCTGCGTAGCAACTGCGCGCGTACGGCTCTTCCTCGGCCAACATATTGGCTGCAAGCCGAGCTATTTCTCCCCGGATACAAGGCCCCTCGCAAGAAAAGAC
>JAUXIP010000049.1 GCA_030620935.1 Deltaproteobacteria bacterium
CACTCTGGGCAACTCTCAGCGACCGGGCGGTCCCAGGCTGCAAATTGGCAATCGGGATAACGATCACAGCCGTAGAAGACCTTACCGCGCCGGGATTTTTTCTCGTAGATATTTCCCTCTTTGCACTCAGGGCAGCGGATCTCAAGGTTCACGGGCTTTTCCAGAGGGCGCATGTTTTTGCATTCCGGGTAGCCGCTGCAACCTATGAATCGGCCGTATTTTCCCCAGCGGAGCTGCATGGGCCGGCCACACTTTTCGCAGGCCTCATCGACCTGGACCTCTTCAGCTTCTTGTATTTTGCCATCCGCATCCCGGGTGAAATTCTTGGTGTTTTTACATTCCGGATATTTCGGGCAGGCAAGAAACTCTCCGTTTCGTCCCCACTTCACCACCATCTTGGCCCCGCACTTGTCGCAGTCGATGTCGGTGGGCACCTCCTGGCGCTTCACATCCCTCATCTCGGACTTTGCCTTTTTGAGGTCGCGGGCGAACGAGGTATAAAAGCGCTTCATGGCCTTGCGCCAATCTTCTTTGCCCTCCTCGATCTTGTCCAAGACGCTCTCCATGCCCGCGGTAAACTCCGCATTGAGGATATCGGGAAAACTATCCACCAAAAGATCGGTGACGAGAAGTCCCAATTCCGTAGGCGCTAAAGTCCTCCGCTCGTCCAGCACCACATAGTTCCGTTCCAGGATGTTGGACAGGATCGCCGCGTAGGTGGACGGCCGGCCGATCCCCTGTTCGTCGAGTTCTTTGATCAGCGTGGCTTGACTGTAACGCGGCGGCGGCTGGGTAAAATGCTGACGCGGCTCCAGCGAAAGCAGCGTGAGCCGATCTCCGTTGTGTAAATCCGGGAGCGTGCCGTCTTCCACCTGCTCTTCCTCGTCGGAATCATCGGCCTTGTCATCCTTCCCTTCCATATAGACCTTCATGAAACCGTCGAATTTGAGCTGCTGGCCTGTGGCCCGGAAAACCGCCTCTCCCACAGGGATATCGAAAACCGTCTGATCGAAGCGGGCCGGAACCATCTGGCTCGCCACAAAACGCGACCAAATCAGCGAATAGAGAGCAAAGGCATCGCGGCGCAGGTACCGCCGCACCCGTTCCGGCGTGTACTCCAAAGAGGTGGGCCGGATCGCTTCGTGAGCGTCCTGAGCCCCTTTTTTGGAACGATAGGTTGCAGGCTTCTCAGGGAGATAGTCTTTTCCGTATTGCCCCTGGATGAATTGGCGCACGCCGTTTAGGGCATCGGCAGAGACGCGTGTCGAATCGGTCCGCATATAGGTAATGAGACCGACCGAACCTTCGGAGCCCAACTCTATCCCTTCGTAAAGTCGTTGAGCGATCTGCATGGTCCGCTTCGGCTGAAAACCCAGCTTTCTCGACGCCTCTTGTTGAAGCTTGCTGGTGACAAACGGCGGTGTCGGAAAGCGACGCCGCTCCTTCTTTTCCACTCCTCCGATGACCCACGAGGGCTTCTCCAGAGATTTCATGATCTGGCGGACAACCGGCTCTTGCTCCAGTCGGGACTTTTTGTTGTCCACCTTCTTTCCCTGCCACTGGACCAGACGCGCCTCGAAGGAAGGCTTGACCTTGCCTTCTAAAAGCGCGGTTAAAGACCAGTACTCCTCTGAGACAAAGGCACGAATCTCCTTCTCGCGCTCACAAACCATACGCACCGCCACGGACTGCACCCGCCCGGCACTCAACCCCCGCCTGACCTTGTCCCAAAGGATCGGGCTGATCTGGTAGCCGACCAAACGATCCAGGATTCTGCGGGCGACCTGGGCATCGAACTTTTTCCGATCCAGCTCCTGGGGATTAGCGATAGCCTGCTGAACCGCCTTGCGGGTGATTTCATTGATAAGCACGCGGTGGATCTGATGGTGATCTTCGCCAATCTGGTCGGCTATGTGCCAGGCGATCGCCTCTCCTTCCCGATCAGGATCCGAGGCCAGGTAAATTTTCTCTTTGCCCTTGGCCGCCTTTCGAAGCTCCTCGACCACTTTCTTTTTGCCCTGGATCACATGAAAGTCCGGAGCGAACCCTTTCTTGATGTCCACTCCCAACTTGTTCTTGGGCAGATCGACGATATGGCCGACCGAGGCCTTGACCTGAAAATCCCGGCCCAGGTATTTCTCCAACGTTCTTGCCTTGGCCGGAGACTCAACGATGACTAGATTTTTTGCCGCCATAAGTTCACCAAATGGTACTTATCAAATTGAGGGAACCCCTACGTCACCACAAACTTTTTGCCTGGTAGCTGCTTGAGAAGTCCTCTGATCTCGAGATCCAGAAGGACCTCCGAGACCTTGGCCGGAGAGAGCCCGCTTGTCTGGATCACCTCGTCGATCTGAACGGAGCGTCCTAGAAGGATCTCGAACACCTTCCGCGCTTCCAGCTCCATGTTCGGCGGCAGGGTAACGGGAGACTTATGTTCGGCTGTCCCCGCCCGGGCCAAAAGCTGAGGCGCGATCTCCTCCACAATATCCTCAACGGTCTCCACCAGCTTTGCCCCTTGGCGAATAAGTTTATGAGTGCCTCGGCTGCGGCTGGCGCCAGCTTCACCGGGGACCGCAAAGACTTCCCTCCCCTGTTCCACGGCCAATCCGGCTGTAATCAACGAGCCGCTTTTTTCCGTCGCCTCCACCACAACTACGCCGAGGGAAAAACCGCTGATCAGACGATTGCGTGAAGGAAAGTTAAAAGAAAAAGGAGGCGTCCCCATCGGCGACTCGGATACAACCGCCCCTGCCTGACATATCTTTTGATAGAGCGCTTGATGTTCCGGCGGATACACTACATCCACTCCGGAGCCCATAACAGCCACTGTCCTCCCGCCCGCTTCCAAAGCCGCTTCATGAGCCTGTCCGTCGATCCCTCGGGCCATGCCGCTCACGAGTGTAAATCCCCGAGCAGCGAGACCCTGACATAAATCGCGAGTGATCCGCATCCCGTAATCGCTCGCGCTCCGTGAACCCACCACCGCCACCGCTCTCTCGTCCTCCGGCCGGATCTCTCCTTTGACATAAAGAAACGGAGGCGGATCAAAAATCATTCGAAGCCGGCTAGGATAGTTCGGATGATTAAAAGGAAGGATCTTCACGCCTACCTCGAAGGCGCGCGAGATTTCCTTTCTGACCTCATCCCACTCCGAGAAGCTCAAAAGCCCTTCAATCGCCGTTTGATCCAGTTCCGGGATGTGAGCCAGTTCCTCCTCGGCAGTAGAAAACGCTCGCGTCGGATCGCCAAAATGGTCGACCAGCCTCTTAAAGCTCGCGCATCCCAACCCTTTAACCCTGGCAAGCGCCAGCCAAGGGGCACATTCTTTTTCGTCCAATGAAGGCAAGGAAAAATCCTCCTTCACAGTGTCGCATACCTCAACCATACTCTTTTGTCGTTTGTCAACCGAGGGTACTAAACCCTGAGGATTAAGGCCAAGAATGTCAGGCAGAGTTTTCTAATGATATTCCAAAACCGCCGTAAACGCTAGGGGGTATCGATGAGTCGACCAAAACGCTACTTAATGGACCGGATTCAAGAAGCTTTATCTTTATGATTCTGAACGGATTTTTCCAGTTTCAGCAATCTTTTTTTCCAGCTTAGCCCTAAGGCGTAGCCGCCCAAATTTCCGTCACTTCGTACCACGCGGTGACAAGGAATAATGAAGGGAATAGGATTTCTAGCCAGGGCGTTGCCTACTGCCCGGGTCGCCCTGGGCTTTCCAAGCTGCTCGGCGATCCAGCGATAGCTTCTTATTTCTCCGTAAGGAATGGCTTCGGTAACTTTTAATACCGCTTGGGTAAAAGGAGGCAGGCTGCCAAGATCGCAGGGAGTGGAAAAAGAATGCAGCCGCCCGGCAAAATAATCACGCAGCTCTTTTTTCGCCGTCGCCTCCCAGTGCGAGGCACGAGTACTTTTTTCTCTGCCGCGGGAGCGAACATCTTCCCTCTTACCTTTTAGTTCTACCTCTTTTATTCCAGTCTCCGTGGCGGCGATAAGAAATCCGGGGTTCATCTTTTTTTCCTCCTTCCTTCTTCCCTTCTCGGCCGCAGTATAAGTCGTATCGGCGAGCCTTTCAATTCCAAAGCATCACGCAACTGATGCACCAGATAGCGCTGGTACTGGGGCGCGACTCCTTTAGGAGAATTGACAAAGAGCGTAAAGGTCGGCGGGCGGATTCCTGTCTGCGTAGCGTAGAAGAATTTAACCTGCCGTCCATGGAAAAGCGGGGGAGTGCTCGCCGTCACGATCCCCTTCAGGGCTTGATTGAGAGTCGATGTCTGAATTTTCCGCTTATGGGCCGAAGCGACCCGCCAAGCCGCCTGCATCAAACCGGGAATACCGGAACCGTGGTGGGCCGAGATAAATACCAGCGGGGCAAATTCCAGAAACGAGAGCTTGTGATAAACCTGCTCGCCGTAAGAGCCGGGGTTTCTCTGCTCGTCTTCAACCAGATCCCACTTGTTCACTGCCAAAATAATTCCCTTCCCACGTTGAAAGGCATACGCCAGGATCTGGGCGTCCTGGCCGGTCACTCCCTCGGGACCGTCCAAAAGATGAATCACCAGATCTCCGCGATCGACGGAGCGAAGAGAGCGAATGACGCTGTAGCGCTCGATTCGATCTCCGATCTTCGCCTTGCGGCGGATCCCTGCCGTATCCACGAGGATGCACGGCTCCCTTCCCAAATTAAACGGGCTATCCAGGGCGTCCCGCGTCGTGCCGGGAATCGAATCCACCACCGAGCGGTCATAACCGAGCAGTTGGTTTACCAGCGTGGACTTCCCAACGTTGGGCCGGCCGATGATGGCGAGAGACAGGGGTCTTGTTTCTTCCTTTTCGTCCTTCTCTTTTTCGGCTTCATCCAAGCCGGCCGGGAAAGAGCCGACAATCCGATCCATCAACTCGGTAAGCCAGAGTCCGTGCTCGGTCGAAAGCGGGAAAATCTCATCCAGGCCCAAAGAATAGAAGTCGTACAAATTGGCCTCTTTGGGCGCGCTGTCGATTTTATTAACGGCGAAAAAAACCGGTTTGTCGACCCGCCTGAGCAGATCCACAGTGTCCCGATCCAGAGGATTCACACCCGCCTTGCCGTCAAAGAGAAAAAGAATAACGTCCGCCTCTTCTATGGCTAGACTACTCTGCTCCTGCACCTGCCTGTCGAGCGCCGTCTCCGGATCAGGCTCGAATCCCCCGGTATCGATCAGGAAAAATTTCTTTCCGTACCACTCCGCCTCTCCATAATTTCTATCCCGCGTCACCCCCGGCAGGTTATCGACGATAGCCTTCCTTTGCCCGGCGAGGCGGTTGAACAACGTGGATTTCCCGACATTCGGCCGTCCAACCACGGCAAGAACGGGAAGGCGGCGAGGATCCGCGGTGTCCATGGCGGGCTGTCCCGATGTTTTTACAGGCCTAATTCCGTCAACGCGTTGGGATTCCGACTCCATCCTTTATCCACCTTCACAAAAAGCTCCAAAAAAATCTTGCAGCCCAAAAACCTTTCCAGATCTTCTCTCGCCTGCTTGCCGATCTCCTTGAGCATAGCCCCTTTCTTGCCGATAAGAATCGGCTTGTGGGCCTCCCGATCCGTAACGATCGTCGCCCTAATGACAATGAGATTCTTTTCCTCCTTTTCGCTAAACTCTTCGATGATCACGGCCGTGGCATAGGGAATTTCCTCCTGGGTCAGAGCGAAAATCTTTTCCCGGATCAGCTCCGAGGCAATGAAACGCTCCGTTTGATCGGTTATCTCTCCCTCGGGATAATAACGTGGCCCCTCCGGAAGCTTTTGCTCAAGCCGGACCAACAACAGAGAGACGTTTTCTCCCTTGAGGGCACTGATCGGAATGATCTCTATATTGGGCAAGAGAACCGAGCAGCGCTCCATCAGCGGGAGAAGTTTTTCCTTGGCGACCAGATCGATCTTGTTGAGCACAATGAGCGTCGTCGCGCGCGACTCCTCAAGCGTGCGGGCAATCGTTTCATCTTCCCTTCGAATCCCCTCGCGTGCATCGACCAGCCAGAGGACCGCATCCGCCTCTCTCAAACTCTTGCGCGCGGTCTCCACCATACGCCGGTTAATCAAGGAACGAGCCTGATGGATGCCGGGAGTGTCCAAAAAAATTATCTGAGAGCTCGGTGTCGTCCTAATTCCTGTGAGGCGGTTACGCGTGGTCTGCGGTTTGGGGGTCACAATGGCGATCTTCTCTCCCAACAGTTGATTCAGGAGAGTCGATTTTCCCGCATTCGGCCGCCCCACAATCGCGACAAAGCCGGACCGGTGCCGACTTGCCTCACCTTGAATGTTTGTAATTTCAGCCGACATAGTTGTGCTGAGTGATTATGGCACGGTTGTCGAAGAGATCAAGGTTGGAAGGTTGGGATTGAGTTTTTAAAAAGTACAGTGCATATTCGGGGAAGACGAAGAGCTTGGGAATAACGCTATGATAAAGAGATATCCTTGGACGTGGTTGCCTATTTTTGTTTTTCTCTCGGGGTGTGCCACCGTTGAAATCAGAACCGAAGTTCAGGCGGGCCGCACGGCCCTCTTGAAAGGAGAACCCGACACCGCCCGGGCACACTTCGAGGCTGCAGCCCAGTCGAATCCTGACGACGTCGCCGACTTCACGCGCCTCCCGCAGGGTGTTTGGACCTATGTGGGACGGTCTTATTACGCTGCCGGGAAACTCCCCGAGGCACGTCAAGCCCTGGAGCGAGCCCGTTCCCGCCATAAAGATGATTTCTTGGCCAAGCTTTATTTAGGTCTGACGCTCATCCGACAGCAAACGCAGCAAGCAAAAATGGAAAACCCGTTGTCACTGGAAGATATTCTTTACGCGCTGAAGGAGGGTGTCGCCCCGAAGCGCGTGGTCACCCTGATCCAGGAAAGGGGCATTGGGTTCAAGCTGACGAACAAAGGCGAGAAAAGCCTTAGAAGCGGCGGAGCCGACGATCAGCTCGTCCAAGAGATAAAGGTCATCAGCTCGCAGACCGGGAAGACGATCCTAAGGGAGCGCGGGTTAGAAGAAGCCCAAGCGGGGCTAAAAGACCTTCATAGCTGGCTTGAGTCCATCACTGAAGGCACTTTGTCCGGGAGGTTCTGGGATCCGGAAGAAAAAATCCACAAGAAGATCCAGGCCACGCTCTCCCTAACCTCTGCCAAGGATATCGACTGGGAAAAACTTCTCGCCGGTGGAGAGTGGGTCGGAAAAGCTATAGAGGAAGAAAGCGACCGTGCCCGGGAGGATGAAGCGCAGCAACGCCGCACGCTGGGATTCTGACGACATCCTTTCAAGTTCCGTCCCCATAGAGTCTCTTCGAACCCTGGGAGTCAGGCGAACCCTTCATCAACACGTCAGGTCTTGACGTCCCAACCTCTTCTCCGCGTTACAAGCGCGCTTTGTGCTGGCGATTTCGGCCCGGGTTTCCTGGTTGGTGGGATCGAGAGCCCTCGCCTTTTCCAGCTCCGAGAGTGCCTGGGTATAATCTCCTCGCTCGCTAAAGAGGCGGGCGTTCTTTATATGCTCCCTAACTCTTCCAAGGGGGCACGGGCGGTGGGGGCAACGGTTCTGGCAGGCCTTCTTTGATAGACAGAGTGAGGGAAGGGCTTACAATCCCAGCGTATCTTGCCGTGATATCGACCTTCCCTTCTTTCCGCCCGACGACTCGTCCTCTGGTATCCACAACTGCGATCGTTCGATCACTGCTATGCCATCCAATTCCTCGACGAATCTGAGCCTCCTCTCCATTGGAATATTTGCCCGTTGCTCTGAGAGTCACGCGTTCTTCGACCTTGAGCTCGCGTCTAGCCGCATCCACTCTTAAAGAAACCAGCCGGACGGGAAGCGGAGCTGGTGGGCGTCGCTCTTCACCTTTAACGGATAGTGCCCATGGCTCACTCGCCACACCTGCATACCGAGCAGTAATCTCCGCCTTCCCTTCTTTTTGAGTCTGCACCCAACCTTCAGGGCTGACGGTCGCCACGGAAAGGTCGCTACTCTGCCATTCTACTGCCTCTGAAATTTCATCCTTCCTGCCATCTGAGTATATCCCCCTGACCTTTAGGGCCAGACGTTCATCAATTCTGAGCTCCTCCCTGTCGCCATGGATCGTTAGAGAAACCACTTTCGGCGCCGGTTGGAGGGGCGCAGGCGGGAAGGGTTCTTCGATTACCCGACTTTTTTTCAGCCATATCGTTCCGCCGATAAGAACTGCCAGTACTAATAATAAGCCGGCTCCGACCAGTTGCCATTTGGCTACAGGAAAACCGGAACGTTTTTCGCTTCCTAATGACGATTGACGAGAAAGCCGGGCTTCGGTACTCCCGCGCTCTTCCGGCTCTTCACGCAACCTCTCCGGCTCCTGGCCGACTTCCTTTGGGCTATCTTGACGTTCAAAGATGCGCCCATCCGGGCAACGCAGATAGAGCACGGGGGTGCCCCACTCCAGGCCGTTGCCCTGCGCGAAGATCGCCTTGCGCGCCTCTGCCAGGGCGGCATCCACCGGATAGCCGTCGGCTAGCGCGCCGTAAAACTCGTGCGCAAAGGTGACCGCCGCCTCATCCGTGATCTCGAATTGCATGGCGATGACCGCGGGGATACCCTGTTGCACCAAGCTCTGGGCTGTGCCGGCAAAGGGGTCCGCGCGCGAGGCGCGCGCCCCCTCGCAGGCATTGAGGATAGCCAGGCGCATCGCCCGGTGATCGTGCAGCAGCATCCCCAGATCCTGCCCGCTGACGGCGCGACCCCGCTCGTTTTCATCCTCCAGTATCAGCAGGCCGTCCTGAGAGCGCTGGTCGAAGCCTCCGTGGCCGATGAAGTGAAAAATGTGATACTCACCACGCCGCAGCCGCCGCTGCAGAGAGGCCAGCGTCGCATCGTCCAGCCGTTCCAGCACCAGCAAACCACGCTGCTCCCAATCACCCAGCGCCTCGCGCAGATTAGACCACTCTCGCTCGACATCGAGTTGAGGATAGTCCGTAGGACTCGAAATCATCACCAGCACCCGCAGCGGCGCTTTGACCGCCAGTGGCCGGATCCTCTCCGGCAAATCCAAGTAGCGCACGAAAGGGGTCTCAACCGAGAGGGCAAGAAAGCGATTGAGGGTGGGATTGTAGAGATACTCCCAAGGCAGATCGGCCAGTTCCGGGGCGTCGGTCAGATGCAGCCGGATGCGCAGGCCGTCTCCCCGGCGGGCGGCTTCGTCGAGGCTGCTCCTGAGGCAACCCAGCACATCTCCCTGAAAGACCGCTGAGAAGAGGCGCTCGCCGCAGCTCTTGGCCACGTTGACCTCCGGCGAATCGATGCGCCGCACGCCGAGCCGGGCACGACCGACTCGCAGGAAAAAATTTTCGAGTTCCAGATCCGAGAAGGGCAAGGTAAAGGTAGCAGAAGCCTGGCCGGACGGCGAATTCACTACCTGGGCACGGTAGTGATCTCCCGTACGCTGAACCAGCAGGTCAAAGTCAAGATAGGCAATGGCGGGCACGGTAACCTCCTCAATAGGCTGGAGACAGCGTTTTCCAACCCTCTGTCGAGCTTTGAGACACCGTCACCTTACGAAGTCGACACTACTCTTTCCTAATCCAGCCGGGAAGCTCGTAACACCTTAAAAACTTGGCCGACATGTTAGGC
>JAUXIP010000093.1 GCA_030620935.1 Deltaproteobacteria bacterium
CCTCTCCGTCCTTTTCCACCTCTTGTCCCGATCCATGGCATAGTAGCGCCCACTAAGCGTCGCGATCTTAACTTCGGAAAATTTCCGGAGCTTCTCTTCAAGAGCGCGCAAAAACCCCTCACCGCTTGTGGGAGAAGTGTCTCTTCCATCCATAAAGAGATGGAGAAAAACGGCGCCGACCTGCTCTTTGTGCGCCAGCTCCACGAGCGCCTCAAGGTGACGCTGATGGCTGTGAACCCCACCGTCCCCCAACAGTCCCATCAGATGGAGTCTCCCCTGATTTTTCTTGACGGCTCTGCAGGCGTCCAAAAAAACGGGGTTGGAGAAAAAACTGCCGTCGTCAATGGCACGGTGAATCAGCGTGATATCTTGGTGGATCACTCGACCTGATCCCAGATGCATGTGTCCGACCTCGGAATTGCCCATCTGCCCGTCAGGCAGCCCCACGTCCAATCCTGAGATCGAGATCGTGGTTGATGGATAACGCCGGACTAAGGAATCCATGACCGGCGTCGACGCTTGGAGAATGGCATTCCCCTCCTCCTTGGGATTGACCCCCCAACCGTCTAGAACCACAAGGACAACGGGACGTTGATCGCGCAAGCAGCAGCCTCCTTCCTTTTCTGATTGGGTGGTCAGTGCAGGAACCGCCTCAGGGTCGACAGAGCAGCTCTCGATCGGTCAAGGGAGCTGTTCGGACCTGATGCGAAACTGGTCAACGAGTGTGGAATAAGGCTCGGGCAGCTCCATGCGGGGAGCGTCTTCCCAAAGTCCTTCCAAATTATAAAATTCCCGAAGCGGTTGATAGAAGATATGAACGATGACATCGGCAAAATCCATCAACACCCACTGGCCCCGGCTGAGCCCCTCGACGGACAGGGGACGAATCCCTTCTTCACTGAGATTTCCTGCGATCCCTTGGGCGATGCTCTGAACCTGCCGATCGGAACGACCGGAACAGATGATGAAATAATCCGCGATGGAGGTCATCTCGTGGACCTTCATCAGGACAAGATCGTAGGCCTTCTTCTCCAGAGCAAAGCGAACCAGGAGAAGGGCCTTTTGCCAGGAATCGACTCCCGCCAATCCCGTTATTTTTCCTCCCGGCGACTCTGATACAGGCCTTTTTTCTTGATATATCTTTCCACTTCCAAAGGAATCAGATAACGGACAGATTTCCGTTTCATCAGACGATTGCGAGTCTCCGAGGCCGAGATAGCCATGTCTGTGAGCCTCAGAAACAAGAGTTTGGTGCCGCTCTTGTGTCGATGGATATTTTTACGGCGATCGTAACAAAACAACCTACGCACCGCAACGGGCATGTCGCTGAGCGACAACGAATCCCTGCACCCGGGTCTGGAGGTAACGACCAGATGGCAAAGCGGAAAGATATTCTCGAATTCTTTCCACGAGCCGATCTCGCGAAACGCATCCAGGCCAAGGATAAAATAGAGTGAATTTTTTGAGGGATATTTTCGGGCGAAATGACGGAGTGTTTCGATCGAGTAGGATTTGCCGGGACGTGCAATCTCCACGGTCGAGAGGGCAAAGCCGGGATTTTTGGCGATGGCCAGGCGCACCATTTCCAAACGGTGCTGTGCCGATGCTTGCGGTCGTCGCTTTTTGTGGGGAGGGTTGGCAGCAGGGATAAAGAAAAGCCGGTCCAGAGAGAAGGCCTCTCGGACCTCCTCGGCGCTGCGGAGATGAGCCCAGTGGATCGGGTCGAAGGTGCCGCCAAAGAGGCCGATTTTCATTCTCGAATCTGCCCATCGCCGAACACGACGAACTTGGTCGTGGTCAACTCCTCTAACCCCATCGGCCCGAAGGCATGGAGCTTGCTCGTGCTGATCCCTATCTCGGCACCCAGCCCCAATTCTCCTCCGTCGTTGAAGCGCGTCGAGGCGTTGACCAAGACGGCTGAAGAATTGACTCGGTCGAGGAATTCTCTGGCCTTCCCATAATTGGAAGTCACAATGGCTTCCGTGTGCTGCGACCCGTAACGCTCGATATGACCGATCGCCTCATCCATATCTTTTACTACCCGCACCGAAAGAATCAGGTCCAAATATTCGGTCGTCCAATCCTCTTCACCGGCGGGCTTGATCCCGGGGACGAGGGCACAGGTCTTCTTGCAGCCCCGCACCTCTACCCCGGCCTTCCTGAGCTTGGCGGTCACCGAGGGAAGAAAAGTCGGCGCTATGGCATCATGAACCAACAACGTTTCCATCGCATTGCACACCGACGGCCGCTGGACCTTGGCATTCATGCAGATCCGCTCCGCCATCTCTACGGAAGTCTCACAATCCACATAGACATGACAGACCCCCTTGAAATGTTTGATCACGGGAACGCGGGAGTTGGCGGCCACGGCCCGGATCAGCTCTTCACCGCCGCGCGGGATGATCAAGTCAATGTAATCCTCCAATTGCAGCAGCTCTTGAACCATCCCGTGCTCTTTGGACTCGACCACCTGAATGGCCTCTTTAGGAACCTCGGTCTCGGCACAGGCCTCGCGTAGGAGCCTGCCGATCGCCTGATTCGAAAAATAGGCCTCGCTACCTCCTCGCAGGATAATCGCGTTGCCCGACTTGATGCAGAGCGCGGCGGCGTCCGCAGTCACGTTGGGGCGGGCCTCATAGATGATCGCGATCACCCCGAGCGGGATGCGCATCTTTCCTACCTGAAGGCCATTGGGCCTGCGCCACATTTTGACGATCTCCCGGACCGGATCCGGCAAGGCCACCACATCCTTTAACCCCTTGGCCATTGCCTTGATGCGCTTGCCGTCTAAAGCGATCCGGTCGAGCAGCGCGCCGGAGAGTCCTGACTTCTTCGCCAGCTCCAGATCTTTTTTGTTTTCTTTGAGAATCCTTTCGCCCTGAGCTTCGAGACGGTCGGCCATAAGACCAAGCGCCTTGTCTTTCTCGGCGGATGAGACCGGGGCGAGCCGACGCGCGGCCTCTTTAGCTTTTTTCCCCAGCAGGACGGCATCTTTTTTTAAAGACATTTTTTCTCTCTCACTAAAAACGAATGACGAAATGCGAATTCAGTAGTCAGAAAACAGTATCCAGAATCCCCACCTCTCCCTAATTCTGAATACTGGTTTCTGAATTCTGTTCCTTTCCCTTGCATTAAGCTTCGCTCATAGAAGCACCAGGTCATCACGATGGATAATTTCGTCGTAGGCCTTGTATCCCAAGACCTCTTCAATCTTGCTTGTATGCAATCCTTTAATTTGATTCAACTCCTGCGCGCTGTAATTCACCAGCCCGCGCGCGAACTCACCCCCTTTCGGATCGAGGCATCGAACGCATTCTCCGACACCGAACGTGCCGCGCACCTCTCTCAAGCCGGAAGGGAGAAGGCTTTTCCCCTTCTGAGCCAGGGCATGGTGCGCCCCTTGGTCGACGACAATCTCTCCCGCTGGTTTCAGATTGAAGGCGATCCAGTGCTTACGGCTCGTTAGACGGCCTTCTTTTGGAACAACCAAAGTACCCGTCTCCGCTCTAGTATCAAAAACCTTGAGCAGAATTCCGGCTTTGAGACCGTTGGCGATGAGTGTCGGAATGCCGGCGGCCGCAGCCTTTTCCGCCGCACCGATCTTCGAGGAGATCCCGCCGGTGCCGTAAGAGCTCAGGCTTTGCCCACCAAACTTTCTCATGGAGCCCCTGATATCCGTGATTAAGGAGATAAGCTCCGCTTCTTTGTGGAGCCGGGGGTCATGGTCGTAGACGCCGTCTACATCGCTCAGGATCACCAAGAGATCCGCCCCGATCAGAGTGGCCACGAGAGAAGATAGATGATCGTTATCTCCGAACTGCATCTCCTCGACAGCGACCGTGTCGTTTTCATTCACGACGGGAATGATCGAGGACTCCAGCAGGGTCTGCAGCGTATGCCTGGCATTGATGTAGCGGCGCCGGTTGGCAAGATCCTCATGGGTCAAGAGAAGCTGAGCCACATTCCTACCAAAATGCGAGAAATACTTTTCATAGATGGACATGAGCCTGATCTGCCCCACGGCGGCCAAGGCCTGCTTTTGTGGAATCGTCTTGGGCCTCTCCTTGAGTCCCAGTCCGGTCAACCCGGCAGCCACAGCGCCGGAGCTGACAATGATGATCTCTTTTTTCTGATCATGCAGGGTGGCCACATCCTGCACCAGCCCCTCGACCCTTTTTTCTTCGATCCCTTCCGGCGAAGAGAGGACCTGGCTTCCGATCTTGATCACGACGCGAGATGCGCGCTCCAAGATCGGCTTTTTATGCTCCAGTTGCGACATGTTTCTCGTCGTTGTCCGCTGTAACCTTTTCCAGCTCTATGCCGATCCGTCTCCTGAGTTCCGGCAAACCCTCGCCTGTAACCGCTGAGATCGCACAGAAGGAGACCTTGGAGTGGGCCAAGGCTTTTTCCAACAAACGGAGATTGGACTTGGCTTCCGGCAGATCGATCTTGTTCGCCACCACGATCTGCGTTTTTTCGCCCAGGGTCGGATCGAATAGCTCAAGCTCCCGATTGACCGTAGTCCAATCGGCTAAAGGGTCCTCTTTTCGGATCTTAGAGGCATCGAGCATGTGGACCAAGAGAGAGGTCCGGCTTACATGCTTTAAGAACTTGTGGCCGAGCCCTTCTCCCCGATGAGCACCTTCAATCAGCCCGGGGATATCGGCGATCACGAAACTCTTTCCCTCGCCGTAGGCAACGACCCCCAGATTTGGCACCAGGGTCGTAAACGGATACTCGGCAATCTTCGGCCGCGCAGCCGAGACAGCAGCGATCAGAGTCGATTTGCCCGCGTTGGGCAACCCGATGATCCCTACATCAGCCAAAAGTCTAAGCTCGACATCAAGCTCTTTTTCCTCTCCTGGAAGGCCGGGTTGAGCGTGACGCGGGCTCCGATTCGTAGAGGAAACAAAATGGGCGTTTCCTTTGCCCCCTCTGCCCCCTCGCGCCACCACAATCCGATCCCCCACCGTTTTCAGATCCGCTAGGATGTCTCCGCTTGCAGCATCTCGAATCACGGTCCCAACAGGCACAGCGATGATTCTACCCGCCCCCCTCTTCCCGTGTTGGTCCTTTCCCCTACCATGCTCTCCCCTGGCGGCCCGGTATTGTTTCTGGTAGCGCAGGTCAAGCAAGGTCATGAGTTGCGAATCTGCCTCCACTATCACATCCCCGCCATTCCCGCCGTTTCCTCCGTTCGGTCCGCCCCGCGGGACGAACTTCTCCCTCCGAAAGCTCACACACCCGCGCCCCCCATCGCCGGCTTTAACTTTAATTTTGACCTCATCGACAAACTTCATAATCCAGTTGAGTTAGCATGACCCTTTTACAGGCAAAAAAAAAGCCCCGAAAGGGGCTTATTCATACACAGGAAAACGACCTAAACCGGCAGCACGCTGACCTTTTTTCTCTCTTTACCGAGGCGCTCGTAACACACCACCCCGTCGATCTTGGCGAAGATGGTATAATCCCGTCCCATCCCAACGTTACGGCCTGGGTGGATGCGCGTGCCAAGCTGGCGTATCAGGATATTGCCCGCGCGCACACTCTCTCCGCCGAAGACCTTGACCCCCCGTCTCTGACCTCGACTGTCTCTTCCGTTGCGGGAACTCCCGCCCGCCTTTTTATGAGCCATACCTTAACTCCTTCCTCTATCCCGCGATCTCCATGATCTTAAGCGTGGTGAGCTTCTGGCGGTGTCCGCGCTTGCGGCTGTAGCCTTTCCGTCTCTTTTTCTTGAAAACGACAATCTTTTTTGCCATCCCTTGCTGGATAATCGCTCCGAAAACTTTGGCATCTGGCAGCGTCGGAGTTCCTATTTTAATTTCACCGTTACCGCCGATAAGCAAAACGTCGCCCAATGTGATTATATCTCCCACCTGCCCCGCCAGTTTTTCCACCTTGAGGATATCGCCCTGGGAGACACGGTATTGCTTACCGCCGGTTCTTACAACTGCATACATAATTTGCTTTCCTAAACTTAAATTTGTAGACAAAATCACCGATAAAGTCAACTTGACAAAGGAACTGGTGTCAGGGCTTCGGGGGTGGCCCTCGAGGTAGAGACCTATTGCCCACGGCTGGAGGGCTTGGCACCCGAAGCCTGGCACAGAGAATTCCGACTTAAGGTTAACTCTTCTCCTTGAAGATCATCCTGACATCCACCGCCGCCAAGCCGGAGCCTTCCTCGCGAACGATCAGCGGATTAAATTCGAGGTCAGAGAGGCAATTGCGATAGGCAGAAAATAGATCGGAAAGTCCCGTAATCGCGCGGACTAAAGCCTTTATATCTCGGCGCTGTTTCCCGCGCACCCCTTCAAGCAATCGGTATCCTTTCAGCTCTTTCAGCATCTCCAGTGCTTCTTCTTCCCCCACAGGGAGAAGCCTGAGCGCCGTATCTTTGAGCACCTCGACAAAGACCCCTCCCATTCCCACCATGATGAGCGGTCCGAACTGCGTGTCCGTGCGCGCACCCAGGAGAATCTCCATCCCTTCAACCATCTGCTGGACCAGCAACTTCGAGCCGGTGGAAGAACGGGCAAGCAAGCGCTCCCCTTGAGCCTCCACCGCTTCAGCGCTCTCGAGACCCAGGATAACCGCCTTTGCCTCGGTTTTGTGGACGATTTCCGGTGAGACGAGCTTCAAGGCTACGGGAAAACCCATCTCCATAGCCTTCATCTGAGCCTCGGAAGGATCGAGAGCAAGTGACTCGCGCGGCGGAGTCAGCCCATGCCTTTGCAGCAACGCCGTCAGGTGCTCCGCTTGTAGATCTGCCTTTTTTCCAACGGCGGCGGGCAGCGGGACCCATCCCTGTTGTTTGCGGACACCGTAAAATCCCAACCCCTTAAGGGCTCGTAGCGTCGCTCTCATCCCTTGGAGAAAAGGTATTCCCGCTGCTTCCTGAAAGGCGCGAGATTCCTCAGTCAAACCATGAGTCACGCGCGCGAAGGCCAAGGTCGGCTTGTCGATCTCGGAACGGAGCGAGGCAAAGATCTCCGGCTTCCTCTTATCGGGCGGCCGCGGCAGCTCGCCATGAAGCGCCAGGAGATCCACGTTTTCGTCTTGAGCGACGTGGCGGAGAATCGCTATGTAGTTCTTCTCATCTGCGAAACCCGCAACTCCACACTCCAGCGGATTTTCCACGGCCAGCTCCGCCGGAACCAAAGGCCGGATTGCACTGCGAGTGGACTCGCCCCACGCTGCCAAAGTGATCCCCGCCTCGTCTATATGATCCAAAAGCAACCCTTTCATTCCGCCTGAATTGACCACCAACGCAGTGCGCCGGCCTTTGGGATATTTCCCTGGAAGAAAGGCCAAGGTGGTTTCGAGAAGATCCTCAAGCGTCGGACAGCGGATTAATCCGAGGCGGCGACAAACCGCATCGAAAACTTCATCCGAGCCGGCCAGAGCGCCCGTATGGGATATGGCTTGGCACCGGCCACGCTCGGACCGGCCGATTTTGACGGCGAGAATCGGTTTGTTTCGCTCGAGGGCTCGGGCCGCAACGGTC
>JAUXIP010000279.1 GCA_030620935.1 Deltaproteobacteria bacterium
AGGCTGCTCAATACGATCTCAGAGGCAAGGCGATTGAGCGCAATTGTAATAACCGCCGGCCTGGGGGTCTCTCGAAGGACTGATGCGTGGGACGAGAAAGATCAAGCGTATACCAAAAATACTCTCGTAACTCACTCGAGCGTAAAACGGACGTATCGCATCGGACCGTAGAGAGACTTTCAGGCCGGCTGATGGTCAATGAGGCTTTTTCAGCAGCCTGCTAACCGCAACTTCTCTCTTTGCAGCCGAGTTTTGTTACCTAAACCTCTCCGGGGAGAACTCTACGCCTTTTTTTTCGGTTTTTTCGAGAATGAGGTCCGCAGCCAAGGCACCGACGGCTGAACTGGTCGTCACCCCGTGCCCGCCAAGGCCGGCTACCCAGAAAAAACCCTGGACCTTAGAGTCCCACCCGATAACAAAGCGACCGTCCCCCGATAGCGTCCTCAGCCCTGCCCAGCTTTTTCTGATCGCAATATCGGAGATGCCTGGGAGGTAACGCTTGACCTTATCGGCCAAAAGCTCCGCCACCGACTCATCCGTAGGAGGAGTGCACGGAGCCATCTCGTCTTGATCGCACGGACATATGAGCAACCCGCCGGAGTCCGGCCGAAAATAGACTTCGTGCGCAACATCCCAGACAAACGGCCATCCCGGATCGACCCAGGGAAGCGGAGCCGTCAGAAAGAGATGGCGGCGGCAAGGATGGAGCGGTACTGCCGTTGCTCCGGCCTGCTTTCCGATCATCCCTGCCCATGCACCGGCTGCGTTGATCACTGCCTCGGTCCGGATCATTCCATCGGATGTGACAACTCCAGTTACGCGCCCTTCCCTGACATCGATACCCTGCACAGCGCAGCCATAGCGCACCTCTATTCCCACCGCGGTAATCCCTTTGAGGTAACCGGACAGCAGACCATGAATATCGACCACCCCGTCGGTCGGACACCAGGCCGCCCCATCAAATTCGGCGTCTTTCAACACGGGAACATATTTTACTGTCTTTTGTCGCGACCAACATTCCACTTCTATCCCAAGCTTTTCGGCCGCTTCCGCGTCGCGCTCCAACCCTTTCCAAACCTCCCCTTTGCCCAACAGGAGAGAACCCCTCTGTTGAAAAATCGCAGGAATCGGCCAGTCGGCTGGAAGCTCACGGAGAAAGCCCGCGCCGTCATGGGCCAAGGCAGCCATAGCCGGATCGGAAACCACCTGCCGAACCATGGAAGCGTTGCGCCCCGAAGCGTGCATTCCGGCGGTGCTTTCCTGCTCCAGGAGGATGACGTCGCTGACGCCACGGCGGGCTAAATGATATGCCGTGGCCGCGCCGGCAAAGCCGGCGCCAATGATCACATACCGAGCTGTTGTCATGACATACCCGCGCCTGTCAGGGAAAAATCCTTTTTCCGCTCTCTTCCTCTTCCAGGATGATCGCTTTCGTAGGACAGACCTTGGCGGCCAGCAAAATTCTTTGATCAGTGTCGCCCTTGGGGTCGATCACCACCGAGATAAACTTCTCGTCCAGTTTAAATACTTTCGACGCCACTTCGACACACTTGCCATAGCCTTCGCATTTCGACCGATCCACGGTAACTTTCATAAGCCCTCCCTGACGGCTGACGCTCGCTTTTATCCGGTGGTGGGTCATTTTGAGATTTACTAGCCAATGCATGACATGAATCGAGATTCTTCGCGCTGCTCAGAATGACACAGAGGAAGCCGTCATCCTGAACGCAGTGAGGGATCTCTAGCAAAATGACTCACTACCTTTATTCATACCCCATTGTCGATTTTCAGAACAACACCCGCGCTGCGGGCACGCAGGGGCAGTTTAGAAGGCCCTTTTGACAGTCTGTATATAGTTTGCTTCCGCTCTAATCTACGCTATAGTTAGGTCCCGATGAGAATCCACCGTTACACCGAGTGGGACGGAACACAGGAAGTCCTCTTTCCGACCTCCGATGATCTTCTCAGACGACTCTCAGACAATTTTTTAGACGAAGACGGTGTCCGTAAGGCGCTCAGGGACCTGATGCGTCGAGGCTTCGTCTCGGAAGACGGTCTCCGTTCCGTCAAGGGAATCAGGGATTTCCTAAGAAACGCCGAGGAAAAGAAAAGGGAGCTGCTGGAGAAATATTCCCCCGACTCCTTTAAGCTTCCCCCAGAGGAGGCCCAGGCTCTGAGCGAGAAGCTCAATAGCCTGGCGGAGAAGCTGGAGGCTTACCACGAGAAGATGCGTAATTTCATGGAGCGCCTCTCCGGCCGCTACGTCAATGATATGGAGGAGATGGCCCGCAGGATGCAGCAGGCCCAGCAGCGTTATCAGGAGCTGAAAGAGAGACTGAGAGACCAGATATCCAGACGCAGCACTCAGAACCCGCAGCATCTCAAGGGTCAAGGTCATCAAGGCCTCTCTGAGATGCTGGACCGTTTGAATCATCTCTTGGAAGACGAGAACTTCCTCAAAAACCTCCCCAACCTCTTGGACGCTACCGTCGACGACCTGGACAATCTCTTAAACAGCCTCGACGATCTGACCCAGGAACAATTGAACCAGTTGAGCGAAACTATGAATCAGATGGAGCGTTTGGAAGAGCTCCTCAACCAGTATCCTTTTTATGGATCCCAGAGGATGGGCATGGGCGAAGTCGGCCAGGTGCTCGGTCAATTGAGACGCCTCGAGCAGTTCCTGCACTGGGGACAGAGGGGCATGGGCGATCTTTCCCACCTCGACCTGGACGAAATCCGTGACCTGCTGGGCGAAGAAGCATACGAACACCTAAAATATTTACAGGGTATCGAACAGATGTTGGAGGAAGAGGGGTACTTGGCCCGGACCGGATGTGGTCCCAAGCTCACTCCCAAAGGAATGAGGAAGATCGGAGACAAGGCCTTACGCGAAATCTTCCACATGCTGAATAAAAATCGCTGGGGCGAGCACAAAACCTCTAATAGAGGGTTCCAGGGGGACAAGCTGGAGGAGACGAAAAGGTACGAATACGGAGATCCCATGAACGTGAAGATCAGCGAGACCCTCATGAATGCGCTGAAACGGGGAAACCAGGGGATCCCCGTAAGAGTCGGGCCCAAAGACTTTTCCGTTCACCGCCAGGAATTTTCCACGGACAGCGAAACGGTCCTGCTGATCGATGTCAGCTACTCCATGCTGATGAACGACGCTCTTCACGCGGGCAAGAAGGTGGCCCTGGCCCTGCACCGGTTGATCGAAACCAAGTTTCCCCAAGACATTCTTCACCTGGTCGCATTTCGCTCCAATGCAAAGGTCATTCGATCCGATGATCTCCCCTCCATCGTGGCCATCACCTATTTCATGGAACACGGAACGGACATTAAAGAGGCGCTGCGTTTTTCGCGCCAAATCCTGGGGCCGCAAAAGACGGCCAACCGCCAGATCATTCTCATCACCGACGGTGAGCCGACGGCGGCCACTCTAGACCGGGGCGGACGCCTGCACAGCGGGTGGGGCTCGGCCTTGCTGCACGAGCGGATCGTTCAAGAGACCCTCAAAGAGGTTAAGCGTTGCACCAAGAGTGGGATTAAGATCAATACTTTCATGCTGGGGACCGATTTGTATCCGCAGGGGTTCATCGACCGGCTGTCCCGTCTCAACGCGGGCCGGGTTTTCTATACCTCGCCGGACCGGATTGGGAACTACATCGTTGTCGATTACCTTGCGAATAAGCGCAAGCGGATAGGAACTTCCTAAAAATACCCTTGAACCTTTGAACTCCTGCCTTCTTGAGCCCTTGCCTGATAGGGTGTTGAAAAACCCTGTTTTCAGACCGGTCAAAAAGGTCCAAGTTAAGATGGCCGCGAGGCGCGCGAGAAACCGACGAGCGCAGGCGTACTTAAACGGTACGTCGGAGCGAGGCGTCTGAGCGCAACGAAGTAGATGAAGCTTTTTCAGCAGTCTGCTAGAGCGGTTTTACGATTTTTCTTTCTGGAGGGCCTGCTGGATCGCGCGCCGCACCATGACCTTCACCATCTCGCGCTTATATTCCGCCGAGCCGCGCACGTCCTCTATAGGGTCGGCCTCGGTGGATGCTATCTCCGCTGTTTCGGTTATTACCTTTTCTGAAATCCGTTGTCCCCGGATAA